>JAHDBK010000273.1 GCA_020630455.1 Saprospiraceae bacterium | reverse complement strand
ATGCACAAACTAAAAACACAATACTCTTTTCATTATTTTAAACCGAGAATAGCTGAAATAAACTATACTCCATGCTCTATTTGTTAATACAAAACCCTACCTACCTTTATACTTGCTATCTTTTAATATTTTTTGAGCATCTACTTCATTGGCTAAATCTTCTAAACTAATTTGTGGGTTTTTCTCCATATATTTTTTAATAATTTTCCAGCCAATATAATTAGCTGTTCTTCCTGGAGCATCAGGAGGCATTCCAGGAGAGTGGGGAGCAGGACTAATGAATTTCACAAAATCTCTTCTTTTAACAGAATACAATAAATCTTCATTGACAAAATGAGACCAGATTAATTCTTCATTATCTTCACACCATTGCATTTGCTCCTTGCTATAAAGGTGCAACATACTATCTTGAGCATAAGGAATCAATTGTTCTGTAATGTATATTTTTTTGCCATTGTCAATCATAGCGTCAAGCATATTGTTTTGAGGTATAATAGCCATCATTTCAGTTGCCAATAGTTCAGCAACAGTCCTTGCCCAATAGTCCTCTCTAAAATATCTATAATGGTATTGAGGAGCAAAAGCTTGATAAGCTGAAAAATTTTCGCCTAAAAAATACTCTGTACTCAACACTAGCATATTAGGTCCATCTGTGAATCCTTGATAGGTAAACTCCGTTAGACAAGTATAAATCTGGGGAATTGGCATTTTAGGAAAGTGAAATTGATAGTATTTCAAGACCTCTTTTATTTCATTTTCATAAGAACTAAAATCATCATACAATGCCATACATGTATCGTAAAGCATATGCATTTGTGGACCTTTCATCAAATATTCTAAAATATATTCATCTGATGAATCTCTTCGAGGTCTATCTCTCATGATTTCAGTATATCTTTTTGCAAAAGCATTATACTTTGTCAAAAGTTCTTTAGCTTTTTGTTGGTATTGGCTACTATCCGTTTCATACATTTCTTTTTCAAATCTAATAATATTCATATCTATATCAATATTTGAAACATCGGGAATATTATTATCTTTGCCACATTGACTTAACAATAAAATAATACAACAACAAGCAGCAATGATACTTGTTGTTCGTTTAACTTTATGTTTAATAAAATTCATTTATTTTTATTTAAAAATTAATTTTTTAATTCAAATTATAAAACAATTATTTATGAAAAAAATTGTAATTACATTCGTTTTTTGCACATTGACACTATTGACTTTTGCTCAAGATGATGGATTTAGATTCGGTTTACATGCTAGTCCAGCATTTACCTGGATGTCCAACAACTCTGACGGAGGTGCCGTTACTGGCGAAGGTACAAATTTTGCATTTAAATTTGGTGCTATTGGAGAAAGTTATTTTAGAGAAAACTACGCTATTGCTTTTGGAATAAACATGTCTTTTAATCAAGGAGGCAATTTAGTTTTTAATAGTATTCCTGATACGGTTAATGTAGCCTTATTTAATGATTCTCAGCCAGATCTTATGACTGGTGGTACACCCAAAGTCAATTTCAATTATCAATATTTAGAAATACCTTTTTCATTAAAACTAAGAACTAATGAAATGGGATATATGAGATACTATGCAGAAGTACCTGTAGTTACTTTAGGTATTAATCTAGCTGCTAGAGGAAAAATTGATGAAAGCGAAGATTTTAGAATTGGAAAAGATACAGGAATCATGCAATTGTCTTGGGGACTTGGTGGTGGAGTTGAATACTCCGTAAGTGAATCTACTTCAATTACCGGTGGTGTATTTTTCCAAAGTGGTATCATCAATACTTATTATGGAAAAACAGGTTTAGAATCAATCGACAAAACCAAAAGTATCGTGAATGCCGTAAATATTAGAATTGGTGTAATGTTTTAAAACAATTGCTAAAAAAATTAAAAAGCCTAGAAATTTGTATTTCTAGGCTTTTTTTATTTTTAATAAAGAAATTTCTTTATTTTCATTAAAAAAACATTCATTTTTGTAAAAAAAAGCAATTATTTAGTAATAAGTTTAAAAAAGAAGAATGATAATTTTTTAAATTATAAATTCTTCATATATTTAAGACTGAAATACAAAAACATAAACCATTTTTTTAAAATTAACTAAAAACCAACATGGGAGGAGATATTTATACAACGGTAAGTAAGGGTCTATTTTTCTTATTGATTAATGGATTTGGGATTATAATATTTTGGTCTTTTTTCAGATTAAAAATGATGAGAAAAGATGATGAGTATAAAAAGGTAATGAAAGACTTTGGTCTTGAAAAGAAAGAAAAAGATGTTGTAGTTTCAAAAGGAATTGGACAACAAGAAGACAAAAAAGAGACTAGAAAACCAAGTACTGTTTTATCCAGAAAAACTTATTATCTACCCCTTGCATTTTTTACTGTTACCTCTGCTCTAATCAGTTCAATTTTTATCTTTCCATCTTCGTTTATTGGACAATTATATACAGAAGGAGCTACTAACAATTTCATGCATAATCCATTCTTTTTAGGTATGCATTTTGGCTTAGAGACAATAGACCACAATCTTGTCGATTTACAAGTCAATGATTACATTAGAAGAAGTATTGCCACTTTGGCTTGGGCTTTCATGGGAGCCTATCTTTGGTCTGCCTCAAATATGGTACGAAGATTATCTAAATCTGATATAACACCTATCCTGTATTACAAAGCGAGTTTTAGAATTTTGTTTGCATGTGGTGTTGCTCTTATTTTTTCATTCATTAGTAATGAAATTTCATTATTAGGAGATACTACTTATTCTTATTCGTTCGTTCCTGCTATTGCTTTTGTAGTGGGTACATTACCAGAAAGATTTTTCCATTATCTATTAGATATAATGAAAAAAATATTCAGTGGTAGTGATGTTAATAATAAAGAATTACACCTTCGTCACATTGAAGGGATGAGTGATGTACATAGAGAAAGGCTTTGGGAAGAAGGTATTGATAATGCTCAAAACTTAGCTCAAGCTGGTTTAATACAATTAATTATCAAAACCCCTTTTGAATCTAGACAAATCCTAGATTGGATTGGTCAAGCCAAATTGATGTGCCATGTAAAAGATGATTTAGAAAAAGTCAATAAATTAGGTATCCGTTCTATTTATGATTTCATTGCATTAAAGGAAACTTATAATGCTAAGGGATTAGATAATATGAATGCACTTCAAGAATTAGGGCAATCAGCTGGTTTAACTACACCTATTTTAGCTGTTGTTTCTGAAATCGCTAATAATGATCCTGGAATTAATAATTTAAAATTATTCCTTGATAGAGTTAATGGTAAAGACGATGATGAAGAAGTGAACATAGGAAACACTTATCAGCAAGATTAGGATATATTTCATTTAAGAGCATGTTTAAATTTTTAATCTTTATGATAATCAACATATTAAGAACTTGTCTTTATAAATATTTTATTGTTTATCCCGATAAACTCAAAAATATTTATTTCGCCAAAACCTCAATCTATTGATTATCATTGTGATAAATTTTTAAACATGCTCTAAATTTTAAACATTTATTTTTCATTAGATTTTTTATTAATATTAATGAAAAACGATTTGTTAATATATTATTTTTTCTTTTATTAAAAAGAATATAATACCTTTGTGTTCGAATTTTTATAAATAAAACTATAATTTAAATGATCAATTTAATTTTATTTGGTCCTCCCGGCTCAGGTAAAGGAACACAAGCTGACAGATTAGTAAAAAAATACAATTTACACCACATTTCTACAGGTGATTTATTTAGAAAAGCTATTAAAAACAAAACGGATTTAGGTAAAGAAGCCCTAAAATATTTAGACAAAGGTGAGTTAGTTCCTGATAGTGTTACAGTAGGAATGCTTCGCAAAGAAGTAGAAGCGAATCCTAAAGCTAAAGGATTTATTTTTGATGGTTTTCCTAGAACTTACAACCAAGCACAAGCTCTAGATAATTTATTGAATGAATTAGATACAGAAATTACTTGTCTAATCGAACTAAGAGTTGCTGATGAAGAGTTAACCAAAAGGCTATTAGAAAGAGGTAAAACTTCAGGAAGAAGTGATGACCAAGATACTAGTATCATTGCTAATAGAATTGAGGTATATAAAAGTGAAACTATTCCAGTAGCATTATACTATGCTACATCAAGAAAAGCATATATTGTGGATGGAGTAGGAAGTATTGATGAAATTACAGAAAGATTAATAGATAGAATCGACATTCAATCCAATTCTAAATAATTGGAATTTTTTCTATAAAAATGTCATTGTATTAATTGAATAATACAATGACATTTTTATTAGGTAATAAGTTGTTAGATAAAGAAAATTCTTTATTATTAATATAAAAATTTAATTTCTTTTGTCCTTCAACTAATAAGTCAGTCGAATTAAGAGTATGTTTAAAATATCATACTCAATACGCTGTACTTTATACTAAATACTAAAAAAATGGCAGACCAAAATTTTGTAGATTATGTAAAAATATGTTGTCGCTCTGGAAAAGGGGGCAAGGGGTCTACTCATTTTTTTAGGTCTAGGCTCAATCCCAAAGGAGGACCAGATGGTGGAGATGGTGGACGAGGAGGACATATCATCCTTAGAGGCAATGCACAAATGTGGACATTACTTCACCTCAAATATAGAAAACATGTCATTGCAGAGATGGGAGGAGATGGTTCGTCAAGCCACAAAACAGGAGCTACAGGAAAAGATGTAATTTTAGATGTCCCTATTGGTACCATTGCCAAAGATGCTGAAACGGGAGAGGTGCATTTTGAGATCATGGAAGATGGAGAAACTCAAATTCTAGTCAGTGGAGGAAAAGGAGGGCTTGGTAATGCTCACTTCAAATCACCAACCAATCAATCTCCTAGATATGCTCAACCTGGTCAAGAAGGAAAAGAAGAGTGGAAAATACTAGAACTTAAAGTTTTAGCAGATGTCGGTTTAGTTGGTTTCCCTAATGCTGGAAAATCTACTTTACTTTCAGTTTTAACTGCTGCTAAACCTAAAATTGGCAACTATCCCTTCACTACCCTTACACCTAACTTAGGAATTGTTTCTTATAGAAATCATCAATCCTTTGTAATGGCCGATATCCCAGGTATCATTGAAAAAGCCCATGAAGGAAAAGGAATTGGACATCGTTTTTTAAGACATATCGAAAGAAACGCAGTTTTACTCTTCATGATTCCTTGTGATACTGATGATATTCAAAAAGAATATGACATCCTTCTCAATGAGCTAGAACAATTCAACCCTGAGTTACTTGATAAACCAAAAGTCTTGGCTATTACTAAAGCGGATATGCTAGACCAAGAACTCAAAGAATTATTACAAAAAGACATTCCTCAGGATATTGAATATTGTTTTATTTCTTCCGTAGCTCAAAGTGGTTTAACTGAACTTAAAGATTTGCTTTGGAAAGAATTAAATAGAGAAATTATATAAGAGCATGTTTTAGACAATCAGATAATAGACTATAGACATTAGACTTTTCTAATAGTTGAATAATAAAGAAATTTCTTTATTATTCAACTATTAGAAATAAAATTTTTACCACTTTATCAAATGACGAACTATTAAACTTTAATCTTTATGATAATCAACATATTAAGAACTTGTCTTTATAAATATTTTATC
>JAHDBK010000272.1 GCA_020630455.1 Saprospiraceae bacterium | reverse complement strand
CATTTTAAATAAAGAGTTTTCTTTATTTTTAACTTAAATAGCAGCAAGCTATTTATTAGATATTTTAATAATATCCCTTATAATAGCTAAATGATGTTCTGTATGAATTTCTAAAAATTTAATGGTATTTTTTAAATTTAACAAACCAAAATAAGGATGTTTAAAAAACTGATTAGAATCCATAGTTTTTAAGGCTTCTGTTCTATGTAAAACGAGATTTAGATGTTCTTTAACGGATTCTTGATTGACTCCTTCTTTTGGAAGCACCATTTTAGGTGATTTACCTCTTCCTCTAGGTATATTTTTTACAGTCATCACTACTAATCTAGCTAAGTTAAACTTCCATTTATAATCTTTAGGGTTTGATTGTTCTAAAGCTTTGATTATCGATCCTATTACTAATAAAATATGTTCTGAATGCCAACCAACTGAAGCTTTTGAAACTTCCTCATCAAGTAAATCAAAACTAGAATTAAATGTATTGAGTTCTTTTAATTGATTTTGTAATTTATCTAACATTGTTTTTTTTACAAATGTAAAAATAAAAAAACCTTCAGAGACTTTTCTCCAAAGGTTTTTAAATCATCAAATCTAAATATTAAACAATATTCTTTTTTCAATTTAGGATTCGGTACTGAATATTTAATCAGTGACTAATTCAGTAATGCTTTTTTCAAGTCAGCTGGTGATTTTATATCATTCAAAACCGTGACCATTTCAAAATCATAAGTAGGCGTTTCTTGTTTTCTCAATTTGTCAAAATCAATTTTGGAATATTTAGGTTGAGCATAAACAGCTACTTTATTTCCTGGTAATAAGCTAAACAGTAAACCTTTGTCATCTGGCATCAATGGAAAATCATTCCATTGGTATTCTGGATATTTGACTAAAGCTCTTTCACTACTTGGAATATAATAGACATCTGGTTGAGAAATGTTTTTATCGAATTGCGTTTTAAAGTCGAAATTAGCCGCTAAAATTAATGCCTCATCTTCTTTCATTATTCTATCATAATTATAGATACCAAATTCTTGAGCTTCCAAGGAACGAGTAAAGTCACTCATCAACTTCATTCTGTTTTCTTCTTTTTTAAATTTAGCGAAAGCTGCTTGATAATTATTGGCCCATTCTTCTGGTGGTAATTTGAATAAGTAAGAAACTGGCATCACTAATTCGACTTTAATCAAGGTACTATCTGTCTCATCTTTATTCATGATTTTCATTTCATATTTATTTCCACCAGTATTGAAAAACTCACAAGTACCATTTTGCACCCAAGATGGGATAGCGGTTTTAGTCAATTTTTTCCAAACCATCAAAGAAGCGGGTTGTTTTTGACCATTATATACTACGCCGTCCCAAGATTGAGCATCCAACCAAGCTAAACCATATTTCCCTAATTGGTCTTTCATCAGTCCATCATCAAAATCTTTTCTTTTATTATTAAAATACTCATCTAATAAAGCGTGATAATCCAAAGCAAAATACTTTCTATCTAATGGGAATACTCTTTCTGGTCGTAATTCATTAACCGTTTTTTTCAAATTCACTTTTTGGGTATTTACTTTAGCTTCATTAGCTTCTAGATACTCCCATTGTCTTGTTTCTTCATTCAAGTAATATGAATTATAACCTATATCACCTACATCAGATGCTAATCTAATGTCCATTTTTTCTCCTTGTTTCATAAAAGCATCTTTACCATTCACTTTTGCTCTTAGCTCAAACATACCTGCGGTTTCCATATTTCCTTTTTCTCCTTTGCCATCATCATATCCCATTGGGATACCAGATAAAAATACATCGACAGCATCGTGATAATCTCTAAACTGAAGGCTTGCTTTTCCCTTTAAAGGATTTCCTTCTTTATCAACTAAAGCATCAGCAGGAATTTTAATTCTTGTTCCATTACTAAATGTCCAAGTCAATCCTTTTTCGATTTGAAATTCTTTTTCGTGAAATTCAGCTACCATTTCAGGAATAGGAGGATTAATCAAATCGGGCAAAGGTTGATTTTCAACAGTTTTTGTAGGTTCATTTGGTTGGCAACTCCATAAAACAAGGCATACTAATGCTAAGCACAAACCTTGTAGGCTCGAAAAATTCGTTTTCATCTGACAATAATTTTTTTAGTTAAAGATAGATTTAAATTTAGAGCATTAGATAATAGATATTAGATTCCTTAATCATTATTCTTTTTTCTATTATTAAAATGCTAAATAAATTCATGAGATTACTCCTATTATAAAGAATTTTCTTTATTTTTATAATAATAAATAATCTCTAAAAAGGTAGAATTTAATTCATACAGGAATTTTTGTTAGATAAAATTAAATCATAAAGGTGGGTAGATACATCTGCAAAAGCATCTTGTTCAAATTTAAATCGACTTCCATAGGGAAATGCTTTTATATTTGCCCAATTTTGAATTTTTTCTTTTGGTTTTTTGAATCCATAATTGAAAGCACTTGCAAAAAAGTTCAGTTTATTTTTTTCATCAATATCACAATATTTATTTTCCATTATTTTATAAAAAGCACATAGGTACTCGAATTGTAAATGTGTAATATTTAATCTTTCTATTCGAAATTTCCTTGATTTTTCTTGTGACCAATCTCCATTAGGAATTAAATGTGAAAACTCTTGTAATAAATGAGGATTTTCAACTATTTCACATTCCAAATCTTCTATAAAAGAAGGTTTCATTTGAAAGTAACCAATTGAAAAGTCCGCTTCAATTTTTCCTCCTTTGACATAAAATTGTTCTAATGCCATTCTTTCCAAATCGTTTTGCCAACCTTTATATCTTATCACTTCTGGTAAAGCAATCGCCACTGTTTTTTCTAAAGGGCAATTATAATAATCGGCAATTTCTTGGAAAATATTTTGATGAGTAGTATAAAATTCTATACAGTCTTCTGTTTTGACTTCTAATGCCTTTATTGAGTGTATTGACATCAAAATCACAATTAAGATTGATATGTTATTTTTCCTTTTCATCAACTACATAATGTTGATTTTAAAAAATGTTACACTTTAGGAACTCTTTTTTTTAATTTTGTATTTTTTAATTGAATAATTTTAATATAATTAGACTTTAGATAACTGATAACTGATAACTGATAACTGAAAAATGTGGATTTTTAATATTTTTAAAAAGAAAGAAGTAAAAGAAGACCCTATGAAATATTTAATTGTAGGATTGGGAAATCCTGGAGCAGAATATGATGATACTAGACATAATGTAGGCTTTGAGGTATTGGATAGATTAGCCATTAGGCAAGGTGAAAAATGGGAGGATGTACGATATGGTTGGATTTGTAAATTCAAGCATAAAGGAAGAACCTTTATACTTTTAAAGCCTAATACTTATATGAATTTGAGTGGTAAAGCTATTCAATATTGGTTACAAAAAGAAAAAATAAAACAAGACAAATTATTAGTCGTTTTAGATGATTTGAACTTGGATTTGGGTAGAATGAAACTTAGAGCCAAAGGAAGCGACGGTGGTCATAATGGACTTAAAAATATACAACAAGTTTTAGGCAATCAACAATATGCAAGGTTGAGAATGGGTATTGGAGATGACTTTAAAAAAGGGAAACAGGTTAATTTCGTTCTAGGAAAATGGACAGACAAGGAATGGGAACTTCTCCCTGATTTCTTTTCTAAGGGTCAAGAATGTATTTTGAGTTTTGCCACTATTGGTATTAATCAAACTATGTCGGAATATAATAGACAATAGATTTTAGATGTATAAATCTAACAAATAATAAAGAGTTCTCTTTATTTTTAATTTTAATAAAAATATTCTATATTTGAAATGAATTGAATAACATAGCAATGAACTATCAAAAGCCTAAGTTAGAAAAACGCTATTACTCTATAGGAGAATTGGCTGAAATGTTTAAGGTTTCTAAATCATTAATAAGATTTTGGGAAGCAGAATTTTCATATCTTCAAGCCCATAAAAATGCAAAAGGAGAACGTCGTTTCACTCAAAAAAACATTGAACAATTTTCACTTGTTTATCACTTAGTCAAAGAAAGGGGATTTACATTAGAAGGAGCTAAAAAAGAAATTGAAAATAATAAAACTCGTCTCCAACAAAAGATACAAATGATTGAAAAACTTCAAAATATCAAAGATAGACTATTAGATATAAAAAAAGATTTATAATTTTTAGAAATACTATTTACAAACATTTTATCTTTGTACTATGAAAGCCAAAACACTTAAAAAAGATAAAGTTAATGTCATTACTTTAGGTTGTTCTAAGAATTTAGTGGATTCTGAAAATTTAATTACCCAACTCAAAGGCAATGACTATGATGTTCAGCATGATTCTAATGATGATGCCAATATCGTCATCGTCAATACTTGTGGTTTTATAGATTTAGCAAAAGAAGAGTCTATTAATACTATTTTGGATTATGCTGAAAGAAAAAAAGAGGGAGATATTGATAAATTATACGTTACTGGTTGTCTATCTCAAAGATATAAAGACGACTTAGAAGAAGAAATACCAGAAGTAGATGCTTATTTTGGTACTTTAGAATTGCCCAGTCTATTGGCAAAACTCAATGCAGATTATAAACATGAACTTATTGGAGAGAGAGACATTACAACTCCACAACATTTTGCTTATTTAAAAATTTCTGAAGGTTGTAATCGTACTTGTTCTTTTTGTGCCATACCATTGATGAGAGGCAAGCACATTTCTCAACCCATTGAGACATTAGTCAAACAAGCCAATCACTTCGCTAAACAAGGAGTGAAAGAATTGATTTTAATCGCTCAAGAGCTGACATATTATGGTTTAGATATTTATAAAAAAAGAGCCTTACCAGAACTACTCAATGCACTGGCAGATGTCGAAGGTATTGAATGGATTAGGTTGCATTATGCTTATCCCAGTAAATTTCCAGTTGAAGTATTTGATGTTATGAGAGAACGTAAGGAAGTTTGTAATTATTTGGACATTCCTCTTCAGCACGCTTCTAATGCTGTTTTACAAAGAATGAGAAGACAAATCACAAGAGAAGAAACAGAAGCATTGATTCGAGAAGCAAGAAAAAAAGTCCCTAATATCGCTATTAGGACGACATTTTTGGTGGGTTATCCAGGAGAAACCGAAGAAGAGTTTGAGGAATTGTGTCAATTTGTTCAAGATATGCAATTAGACCGAGTAGGTGTTTTTCAATATTCTCATGAAGAAAACACCATTGCATTTGAGGTTGAAGACGATGTTCCACAAGAAGTCAAAGCAGAAAGAGCCAATCGAATTATGGAAATCCAACAAGAAATCTCATTTGCTAAAAACCAAGACAAGATTGGCAAAACTTACAAAGTTCTTTTTGATAGAAAAGAAGGAGAACATTTTATTGGACGTACCGAATTTGACTCCCCAGAAGTAGATAATGAAGTCTTAGTTTCTGCACATCTTAATTATGCTAGAATTGGTGACTTCGCAACGGTAAAAATCACCGATGCGGATGATTATGATTTGTTTGGAGAGATTGTTTGATAAAGAGATTTCTTTATTATCATAAATTAGTTAAAATTATATTAAATAAAAATCTATATATAATTTGAGTGATTATTTTTATTATTTTTGATTGACAAAAAATTTATAAAATGAAAAATATCATTCTTAGCTT
>JAHDBK010000271.1 GCA_020630455.1 Saprospiraceae bacterium | reverse complement strand
AAAAAATATAATATCTTAATCTCCAAATTAAAATCGAATGGCTGAGGAACGAACAATACATCATCAAATTGGGTTTTTTAAGGATTTTCCTGAAAGTGACCAAGCTTTACCAACTTCTATTGGAATTATTAAAAAAGGGACAATAGTACCAATTGAAGAAAGTAAAGAAGGTTTTTTATTAGAAAAGGAATTGACTTTTACAGATAGTGAAGGTGAAAATCATAAATTCATTATCAAAAATAATCAATGGTTAAAAGATAGTAATGGTTGGTGGCATTGGGAAGGAGCAACTAAAACATGGGAAGATATTCATTCCGAAGATGAAGAAGATAATGTAGTTTCTTTTACTTTAGGGAATATTTACAACTTTCAAAATGATTTGCATCTAAAGAATGATATTAAGGATAATCTCTTTGCATCAAGCGAAAGAAAAATAAAAATAGCCATCGCTGATGCAGGGTTTAATTTATCTCATAAAGCTCTAAAATCATTGATACCTAATGCTAAAACCTTTGATTTGGGTTTGAGACATGTTTATAATTTAGACATTTTAGAAAATATTAAGTCAAGGGGTTTTTCTCTTCCAACGATTTGGGGAAGCGATAATATTTCTACAACAATCAGTCACGGCAATAGATGTTTGGGTGTATTGGCAGGTATCGATGCACAATTTGGTTATCAAGGTCTTTATCCAGATGCCGAATATTTTTTATTCAAATTGGATAAAATGAAATCAGCATATTCACTAAAAAGACTAATGTATTTATCAATTTTATATGATGTAGATATAATAGTATCTAGCCAAAATTTCTTTAGAAATACTAATCCTATACTTGAAAATGATTTGTCAGAATTGAGGAATGAGTTGAAAAATAACAAAACTTTGTTATTTTTGACATTGAATTCTGATAAAACAGATAGTCTTAATTCATTAGCTGATGATCGATTTATTCCTTATGCTTCTCATTGGGAAGAGGCAATTAGAATTGGTGTTTTAGATGAAAATATTATTAATAATCACCTCATTGTTGATGAAAGAATTCAAAAAAACATTCAATTTGTATTTCCAAAAAAGAAATTACTTTTATGTGATAAGGTGACGAATAATGAATATCAATCATTAGCTTGTTCTTGTAGCTATGCTACGCCAATGTTGGCAGGCTTAGCTGCTCGATTATTACTCAAAAAACGCAATGAGGAAGATAATGATAGCTTGAGATGGACAAGAGAAGAAATGCTTAAAGCATTAAAAGATGAGATAACAATTAGTCAGATGGATTACAATTTAGATAATTCTTTTGTGCATTTAGATATTAATGAAGGTATATTTGCTTAGCTTCATTAAAATTTAGACATGTTCTTAATGAAAAATATTCATTTATATATCAAAACAATTCAAAATGAAAAACATAACTTTAATTTTTGTACTTATTTTAATTTCAATCAATTTACAATCCCAAACGTATTTAGATGCTCTTTATATTTTAGATTCTGATGCTTACACCGAAGGTGAGGGAGGAGAGAGGGTTTTGGTCTTAGATGATATGGACGAAAATATGTTAGAGATTTTAGCTCTATATAGCGGTGATAATGTATCAGATGCTAGTGATGTGGAAGCGGCTTTTGTGGGCAATCCTTTTTTTCAGGTAGTTAGGGGAGGACATTCAGTTGGGGATGAAATTTCAGGAGGCGGATTTTCTGCTTTTGGAAAAAGTAGACCAACACCCACTTCTCCTCCAAGCGGTTCTCCATTGTCAGTGGCGACATTAGCAGATGGATTGGCAAAATTTTTAGTCAAAAGGACAAAGCAAGAACTCAATGAAGCCTTTTTTAGAAAATTCCAAGAAAAATTAAGTGATGAGCGAGTGCGTTTAGATGTTTTATTTCCTGAAACAGAAAGTACCCTTACGCTAATTGGTACCGATATTTATCAGTTTAACGCCTTTGTAAGTACTTTGAGAGCAGCTTTTATTCAAGATTTAACTACAATCAATTATAATGCTGAAAATTGGTTTTCACTTCCTGAAATTCGCAATTTATTTAAAACAGATAAAAAATACATCATTCCAATTTTGGCAGATGTATTCCAATTGAGTGGAATGATTGAAAATGGTAAAAATGCAGATGATTTGTTATATTACTTAGCTTATGACGCTCGTTTTCCATTAGATGATTCTTGGACAGAAGGTCAAAAAGAAAATCTAGTAACTTTAACAGCTGCATTTCAGTTTACCCAGAAAATTTCATTTTCATTAAAAAAGAACTATGAAAAAAATACTTGGTTAGAAACACAAGACATTATGTATATGAAGCAAAACCCTAAATTAGCCAATATTTTTGCAGGACTCGCTTATCAAAATATAAAGGATATTCTTTATAAAAATGATAGTACACTCGGTGATTTTATCAATCAAAGCAATGCTTCAGAATTCTTAAATTATATTCAAGATATTTTTTATTATTATAAAAAATTAGATGACTTACAATTTCAAATCAAACAAAGTATTACAAGTGAAATGAATTCTGCAAGAGTCTTAGCAGATACTAAACAGGAACATAAATGGATATTATACAACCAATATATTTTAGAAACTTTTGACCTGATTGATGAAACTATTAATGAACTAACGATTTGGGGAATTATAGATGATGCTCAAGAAGGTGAACTAAGGAATTACCTACAAGCAGCTATTGATGGCAGTAATATGGGCATGTCAATTGTAAAAGGGGAGTATGGATTAGCCATACTCGAATTAGCAGATTTTATTGGTGAAAATGTAAATGAAGATAATCAAGTTGTTCCTTTTTTGGTCAAATATGGCTCTTTTATGGTATCTGCTGCTGAAGCTAAAGATTCTGATGAAGTAGCGGCTGCCATTGAAGCATTCGCTTTACCGCCTGGAAGTTCATCTATCAAAAAATATTCTAAATTCAATGTTTCTTTGAATGCTTTTGTTGGTGCAGCAGGAGGTGTTGAATTTTTGAGTTTGGACAATGATTGGTCAAGCCTTGAAGCCAAAGGATTTGCCGCCTTTTCTTCCCCAGTAGGTGTAACGACTAGCTGGGGACTGAATAATAAAAATAATTCGGCATTCGGATTCTTTGTGCCATTAATAGATATTGGTGCTTTGACAACTTTCCGTTTTAAGGATAGCGAAGCAGAGTTATTACCTGATTTTAAGTTTAAAAATATATTGGCTCCAGGGGCTTATATCATGTATCATATAGGACATGATTTACCTCTTTCTTTTGGTTTTGGAGGACAATTTGGACCTAATCTTAGAAAAGTGGAAGAAACAGGACAACCTGTTATTGATGCTCAAGGTTTTAGGCTAGGTGCTACTTTTTCTGTTGATATTCCAATATTCAATCTTTATACCAATCCAAGAGACAGGAATTGATACTAAACAGGATACAATTAAAAAAATAATTACATTTAATAAGGAATTTTCTTTATTATTTCCTTGGAAATCTATATTCTATTGACTTACTATTTAATTATTAAAAATGAAAGAAAATTTTATTCCTTACGAAAATCCTACCTACGAAACAGAAGAGCTAAAGAAAATAGCTGCTGAATTTTATAAACAGATGGATAGAAGAAGGAGCGTAAGAGAATATTCTAATAAACCAGTACCTAAAGAAGTTATTCAAAATTTAATCATGACGGCTTCTTCGGCCCCTTCAGGAGCTCATAAACAACCTTGGACTTTTTGTGCAGTAAGTTCTGCTCAAATGAAAGCTAAGCTTAGAGAAGCAGCTGAGAAAGAAGAATATGAAAACTACCATGGGCGAATGTCTGAAGAATGGTTGGCTGATTTAGCCAAATTTGAAACAGATTGGAATAAGGAATTTTTGGAAGTAGCTCCTTGGTTAATTATTGTCTGCAAAAAATCTTATGATATTATTGACGGTAAAAAGAAGAAAAACTATTATGTTTTAGAATCTGTGGGTATTGCTTCTGGTTTTTTACTAGCAGCAATTCATCAAGCGGGTTTAGTTTCTTTAACACATACTCCTAGTCCTATGAATTTTCTTACTAAAATACTGGGTCGTCCAGAAAATGAAAAACCATTTTTATTAATTCCAGTAGGCTATCCTGCTGAAGATGCAGAAGTGCCTAAGTTGGAAAGGAAATCAGCAGATGATGTCATTGTATGGTATGAATGATAAAGGAAACTCTTTATTATTTGCTGATTTTATAAGATGTAGTATTTTTTCGTGTCTTAATAGATGTTATTACGAAAAGTTTTTTATGAAAGATAAAATAGTATTTTTTTTATAGTCGAGGCATTACTCGAAAAGCATAGCCATAGCTACGTTTGAGAGGAATAACGAAGAATATCATTAAAAAGACAATTTAACTATAATCAATTTTTCGTAATAACGTCTAATAAATAAAATAAAGAGATGTGATAAATCACACCTCTTTAAATAATATAAAACCCCAATAAAATAATTATCTAGCAAAAATGCCAAGAATTACATAAGTTGATGGATTTGTTGTCGACATGTTTTGTAAAGGATCATGGACAACAAAAAAGCCATTGTAATTTGTTGTTAGACTAGAATAAGTCATTGGAGAAATAGTACTAACAGTAGCATCTCCACCTGTTCCTAAAACGCTTGAAACAAATACATCTGCATTAGGGCTTTCATCATAAGGTGTTCCATTAGGAGTTGTAAGAGGGTCTGCCATATCATGAGCATGCATGTGATATGTTTCTCCAGAAATACTATTCATCAATTTAACAGTGACTCTTGTCATATTATTAGCTAATTGATCTAAAGTTATCATTGATTTTAAAGTATTGCTGTGAGTACCATTATAAGTAAATGCAATATCTAGTTGTCCCGTGTTAAAGTCGTAAATATAAGATGAGCTACTTAGGTTACTTGAAGCTTGTTCTCTAGCAAATGTTCCTAATACAATATATGTACTGATATCCGTAGTACTCATACTTTGAAGAGGGTCATGAATGACTAAAAATCCACTATATGAATTTAAGATTTCATCATAAGACATCTCTGTTTCTTGGACTAAAGTAATGGTGCCTCCATTTCCAGCTGTTGAAGTAGCAAAAAGTGAAGAGTTAGGAGTCTCATTATAAGGAGTTCCATTTGGTGTTTGAGTAGGGTCAGCAGCATCATGAGCATGAACATGATATACTTCTCCATCTAAAGAATTAAAGATTGAAACACTGATAAGTGTATTACCATTTTCTAATTCTTCAACTTTCATTGAAGCACTTAAATCACTAGAATGATTTCCCATGTAAGGAGCTGAAGAAACTACTTGCCCATTATTAAATTCATAATTAAAAGTAGTAGACATTAATACCTTTTCATCTTCTTTACAAGAAGCAATCATTGATACTAATAAGAGTCCTAAAATTAAATTTTTTAAAATTTGAATAATTAAAATTTTTTAGTTTTAAAATAAATATTTACTCTTACTTACGATGAAGAAATGTCATTTGGATTTTTTATTTTATTTTTTTTATTTTAATAATGAAAATAGAGTATTGAATAGAATTTTAATACCAATCCACATTGAAGAATACACTTTAGTTCGTCATTTAATAAAGTGGTAAGAATTTTATTTTTAACAAGTTTTTAAGTAATTGGACAAAAGAAAGCGTATAATAATTTTTTTATTTTTGTGAAGTGA
>JAHDBK010000270.1 GCA_020630455.1 Saprospiraceae bacterium | reverse complement strand
AAATAAAAAAAACTCTTTATCATTAAAATGAACAAAATATATTTAATTCTTTTTACAATCATTATATTCATTTTTTCTGCTTGTAATAGCACACAAAAATTGAGTATGCAACCGATTACTTTCAATCCCACATTCCATGTTGATTATCGCCTGTCGCACTTGAGTAAAGATAGTTCTCTTTTAGTTATTAATACAAATAGTGACAGCTATAGTATATCATTGAGGGCTTATAGTGGCTTAGATCAAAAGGTGGTTTTATTTGATGATATTATAATGGTTGACAATAAACAAAATCAAAATGTTGAAAAACGATTTAAAATCGTCAATCCCTTGTATTTTTTAGAAATTACATTGAGAGATAATGCTAGTGGAGCTATTTTTAGAGATGGTGTAATGGCTGATAGAAATAAGAACCATGATTTCATTCAAGTAAAAATGAATAATGATTATGTTTTACAAAAAAACATTCCGCTGAATAGCGATATCACCATCAGCCATCCAACTGCCCCTCATCTTTGGATTTCTTATTATGACAAAACATTTAAAACGACTCCTGTGCCTTATAGTGATAAAGGCTTCATTTTTAATCCAGAAAAAAATAAAACGGATATGGCAAAATTACCTCCTTTACATACTATAAAATTAGAGGGACTTGGTCTGTATTTCATCCAAACGGATACAAGCAGTCAAGAAGGTGTTTTTGTCAATGTATTTGATGATGATTTTCCTAAAATAAATAGTCATGCCGAAATGATTGAAGCTACTAGGTATATTTCTACAAATGCAGAATACAAGGATATGCTACAAGCAGATAGTCCAAAGTCTGCCATTGATAATTTTTGGCTCAATCGTTCTAATGACAAAGAATATGCTAAGGAATTAATTAAAAAATATTATACTAGAGTTCAAGTAGCGAATCGAGATTTTACCACTTATAAAGAAGGTTGGAAAACAGATAGAGGAATGATTTATATGATTTTTGGAGAACCAGAAGAGATTTGGAAAAAGGCTGACCAAGAAATCTGGGCTTATGACTCTACAGGTAAAAGACCATCCTTAAGATTCGTTTTTAAATATAAAAATGGTCAAACTTTGCTTCAAAGAAATGGCTCTTATAAACGTTCTTGGGACGTGGAAGTATACGAATGGCGTAAGGGAATTATTAATGAACAATAATCAGTTAAGATAAAGAGATTTTGTTATTTTATTATAAAAATGTATCATGAAAGTGTTATTGTTAGTTTTTATTTTTTTAAATTTTCATTGTCATATTGACCATGATGCAAAGGCTATTAATGAAGGTGTTGATAATGATATGAATATTAATAATAGCAATATTAATATTTTTGATATTAATAAAAATGCAAGTACCCCTTTAATAGATAGTATTGTTCATGATACTCATGTTTATGTTGTTGTAGAAGAAATGCCTATTTATGGCGATTGCGATAGTCTTGAAACTAAAAATGAAAGAAAAAAATGCTCTGATAGTAATTTTATAAGTTATTTGATTAAGAATTTCAAGCACAACAAAGATGAAAGCTGTTATATAAGTAAATTTGTTTTTCGTTTTATTATTGAAAAAGATGGTTCTGTTTCTAATATGAAAATAATAAAAGGCAAAGAATGTAGTTCAGCTACAGAATATTCAAATTTATTAAAAAACATGAAATGGAAAGCGGGAAAGCACAAAGGACATAACGTAAGGGTACAATTCACTTTGCCTATTCATATACATTTGGCGGAGTAAGATACTCAATACTTTAGACTCATTTCTCAATACAATTCCTATTTATCTATAAAAAATATCTTTCTGTATAATTTTATATAATATTCAGCTATAAAGGAGTACTTTAGATTTGTTTTTAAATTTAAAATAATTTTGATGAGTCAAAATGCTTTAATCTCTATTGCAAATCTAAGAAAAACCTATGTCATGGGAACGGAAGTCATCCATGCATTGAAATCGGTAAGCTTAGATATTTATAATAATGAATATGTAGCTTTAATGGGGCCTTCAGGTTCTGGTAAATCTACATTGATGAATCTCTTAGGATGTTTGGATACTCCCACAAAGGGTTCTTACAGTTTGAACAGCAAATCTGTAGAAAGCATGACAGACAATGATTTGGCTGAAGTGCGTAATAAAGAAATTGGTTTTGTTTTTCAAACCTTTAATTTATTGCCTCGTTATTCTGCCTTAGAGAATGTAGCATTGCCTTTAGTCTATGCTGGGTTGAGCAGAAGCAAAAGATTGGAAAGAGCCAAAGAAGTATTGACAGATGTAGGCTTAGGGGATAGAGTGCATCACAAACCTAATGAATTATCAGGAGGACAAAGACAAAGAGTTGCCATTGCTAGAGCTTTGGTTAATGACCCATCAATTATTCTAGCCGATGAACCCACTGGAAATCTCGACACCAAGACCTCTGTTGAGATTATGGCTATTTTTGAAAAACTGCATCAAAAAGGCAATACGATTATCCTCGTAACACACGAACCAGATATTGCTTCTCATGCTCACCGAATTGTTCGCTTGAGAGATGGATTAGTAGAATCTGATGAGAGAAATGAAAATATTGTTACTTCAGATGACACCTCACATCGCTATTTGAGTGGTGATAATGTGATTGAGTAAAACAACAATTAATAAAGAAATTTATTTATTTTCTGCTATTAATTTAATTTCTTCTAGGGCGGCTTCTATAGCTGGGCGAAGGTCAAAGTCTTTTAATTCTTCGAGTAAAAAGCTTCTATAGTTTTCTATACTTAAAATAGTATTTCCATTTTCGTCATTACTTAGATGTTGGATAAGATTACCTTTCATGAAAGTATGTTTTACTAGATTACTTTGAATAGATAAGTTTTCTTTATTAATAATAACGAGTTCGGTTACTTCATCATCTGCGGTGAATAATTTTCTGATAAATTCGTTTTCATCTCTTTCAGTAATTTCTACTTCTTCGACATTATCCATATATTTTTCGGGATGAAAAATCTTATCATTTAAAAGTTCCCAAACGGTTTCTATTGGAGCTGCTATACTAATTTTTATATCCATTATGATGTATAATTTAGGCTGTGTTTAAAAAAACAAAAAAACCAACCATCAAGAATGGTTGGCTTTTAGTACAATATAGTAAACAACAGATTATTCTGCAACTACTTCAAAGTTGATAGTTGCTTCTACTGTTTTGTGTAATTTAGCTATTGCGGTATAAGAACCTAGATTTTTAACTTCTTCAACTAATTCTATACTTCTACGTTCGATATCTAAATCTAATTGTTCTTTAATTGCTTGAACTAATTGAAGGTTATTGACACTACCGAAGATTTTACCGCTAGTCCCCGCTTTAGCTCCAATTTTGATAACTTTATCTTTTAATTGTTCAGCCATAGCTTTGAACTCATCAATACGTTTTTCTTTTTCAGCTTCTATTTTAGCTACGATTTCGTCGCGTTTGCCAATGTTTGTAGCATTAGCGACAACCGCCATTTTTTGTGGAATCAAATAATTACGTCCATAACCGTTTTTTACGGTTACCGTATCATATTTGTATCCTAATTTTTCTATATCTTTTAATAATATAATTTCCATAATTTTGAAATATTTAAAGTCGTGAGAGAATAAATTACTTCAACAAGTCCGTTGTGTATGGTAATAAAGCCAAGTGGCGAGCACGCTTGATAGCAGTAGCTACACGTCTTTGGTATTTTAATGAATTACCAGTAATTCTACGAGGAAGGATTTTTCCTTGTTCATTCACGAATTGCTTTAAAAAATCAGAATCTTTATAATCAATGTATTTGATTCCGTATTTGCGAAAACGACAATATTTATTGCGTTTGTTTCCTATTTTAGGATTGCTTAAAAATTTTATATCATCACGAGATGCCATTTTTCTTAATTTTTTTAAACTTTAATAAATAAGGTTTATTCTTGGTTATCGGTATTAGTAGTTTCTTCAGTCTTATTTTCAACTACTTCAGTTGCTGTATCTTCTACTTTTTTTACATCTTCAATGATTTCTTCAACAGCTTCTTCAACTACTTCTTGAGCTTTAGGCTTTTGTTCTTTTTTAGCTTTAGGAGCAGTTCTTCTCTCTCTTTCTTCTTTTTTCTCAGCCTTTTTCTCTTCTTTAGTCTTTACTTTACCGATTTTACCATTTCGTTTGTCATCGTTGTATTGAACACCATATTTGTCCAAGCTAACGGTAAGAAAACGCATAATACGTTCATCACGACGGAATGATAATTCCATTTTGTTAATAATTTCTCCAGACTCGATACTATATTCAACACAATAGTAAAAACCTGAATTTCTACGGTTAATAGGATATGCTAATTGACGCAATCCCATTTCGTCAATATGGATAATTTTAGCACCAGCTTCTTTAAGCATAGAGATATAAGTATCCACTGTCGCTTTCGCTTCATCGCCCGACAGTACCGGATCTACGATGAAGGTCACTTCATACTGTTTCATAATTAGTAATAGTGATTTTGATTAATAAATAAATTTTAAAATGGCTGCAAAGGTACGTTATTAATTCTTTTTAAACAAATTTAATTTTAGATTAAGTACACTGTAACATAAATTTATTGAGTATCGTGTTATTAATAGGTGTTCCATCTCGCTTTATATCCTCTTACATCCATATGCACTACTCTTGTCCCTGGGTATTTTCCAAGTCCTCCTTTATCTTTTATAAGTTCTTTTTCGCAAATATTTATGATAATTTCTTTGTCTTCATCGGTATATTTCCCATCATTATTAATGTCTCCTATTTTTAAATCAATGGCTTCTCCTACAATGTGTCTGCTTTTTGAAGCTCCTCCCACTTTTTCATTTTTATAGGGTGTACGATGCCCTGAATTGATTTTAATATTATAAAAATTATAATTTCTTTTTTCTAAAATGTTTTTTAATTCTAATAATTTAAATAGAATTTCTTTTTTGATACCCCAATAAATGACATCATCCGATTGATAACTAGCATTATAATACATATAATCTCTAGAGACAAAATTTTTAATCCTTAGATTGCCGACGATTTTTTTATAGGTATCTTTTTTAGTGATTTTGTAAAATGTCATACGCTGTGTCATCCTCGAATATTTATCCATTCCCATTTTGGATGATTTGAGATATTCTTTTGGCAATTTGTCTCTTTTTACCATTTCAAAGCCGTTCAATATCTCTAACAAATCTTCTTTAGAATGAATATCTTTATTATCATGAGTCATATCAAAATAAATCGTTTCGATAAACACTCTAGTCCGATTAATACTTAGTGACAATACTATTATTAATAGCGTAATTATTAATATTATAATACGCATCCGTATCGGATAATTCATTACAACTTTACCACAATTGACTATACTTCAAATCTTTACAGAAAAGCTAAGGTGTATTTTTCAATGTGGATTGGTATAATTATTTTTTTAATACAAACAACTTTAAAAACAACAAAAGATAAAGAAAATTCTTTATCTTTTGTTAATTCGCCATTTTATGTTATTTTTTACTTTATTTTCCTATTTTTCCTAACTCCACTCCTTCTGAATATGCTACTCTAATATTGTGATGTCCCATAGCCTGTTTTACTTTACGAAGACTTTCCAAATGTACTTTACCATAATCATCTGGTAAACAATAAGGTCTAATTGCTAAAATTATACTATGAGAATCAAATTCTAAAATACCTA
>JAHDBK010000269.1 GCA_020630455.1 Saprospiraceae bacterium | reverse complement strand
ATCATACAAGAAAAAAAGAGATTTATATAAAAGATGAAATATTCTATTCTAAAGGCATTAATTATTACCCACAATATCAAGCTTGGGATATGTGGGATGATTTTGAAATAGAAACTATATCTAAAGATTTAGAAATGATAAAATCACTAGGGCTCAATACTGTTAGAATTTTTATTCCTTATGGAAATTTTGGCAAAGGTCATGTTGATTATAAAAAGTTAAATCATTTACAAGCATTTCTTGACCAAGCCGAAAATAAGGAAATTGCCGTAATTGTTACTTTATTTGATTTTGTAAATGATTATCAAATTGCCAATTGGTCAGGAACAGATAGACAGTTAGAAGCTATTTTAAGTCGTTTTAAAAATCACAAAGCCATTCTAGCTTGGGATTTGAAAAATGAAGCAGATTTAGATTTTGAATATCATGGAAGAGATGAAGTTCTAGATTGGTTACAATTTATTATTGATAGAACATATAAATACGACCCTAACCATTTGATAACTATAGGATGGAGCAATATCAAAGATGCCCAATTATTAAGCGATGAATTAGATTTAATTTCTTATCATTTTTATCATGATATGGATAAATTCGACTCTCAATTAAAAGAATTGAATGAAAAAATCAACAACAAACCAATTCTGTTAGGAGAATTTGGGATGACTACTTTTAATTCTTATTTATTCCCTTTTGGGCGTTCTGAAAAAGAACAAGCCCACCATGTTTATAATATTAAGAAAACCCTTTATGATAATGATAATCATCATTTCTTAGCATGGACATTATATGATTTTGATGATATTCCACATGATATATTTGGTTTTCTTCCTTGGAAAAAAAGACCTCAAAAAAACTACGGAATTATCAAATTAAATGGAGAGAAAAAAATGGCATCATATTTTCTTTCTAATAATATAAATAAAACAAAACCAATTGAAATTAGCTTTTGGGATAAAATATTAAAGCCTTTTCACTTTACCGTTTTAGTCTTATTAATATTTTTCTTTCTAATAGCTATTTTCATTAGAAAAAAGAAAAAACACAAGAACAATTCTCATATTAATTAACCAATAAAAAAATATAACAGCATGAGATTAGCAATCGTTTCGCCCTATCCTCCTAGTAAAGGAACCTTAAATGAATATAATTTTCATTTAGTCAATCATTTTCAAAATAAAGTAATGATTGATGAGATTCATCTGCTTACTGATACCCTTCCCAACGGAATTGAGTATGATATTAATGATTTAAAAGAGCATGTTTTCGTCCATGAATGCTGGTCTTTTAATTCTTATATTAATTGTATTAAATTAATTAAAAAAATAAGCGCAATTAAAGCAGATGTTGTCTTATTTAACATACAATTCCTAACTTTCGGTGACAAAAAAATACCTGCTGCATTGGGTCTTATGATACCTCTGATGTTGAGAATAATGGGTAAACACTCTGTAGTATTATTACATAATATAATGGAAGAAGTAGACTTAGAACAAGCAGGAATATCCAATAATAGAATTCTTCAGTTTATTTATAATCAAATTGGCACCATCCTTACCAAATTCATATTACAAGCAGATTTAGTTACGGTTACCATAGCCAAATATGTTGAGGTTTTAAAAGCAAAATACAAGAAAGAAAATATCGCTTTAATCCCTCATGGTAGTTTTGAAATCCCTCCTATGCCAGACTTTAATGCTCCTTATGATAAGCTAAGGGTAATGACCTTTGGAAAATTTGGTACATACAAAAAGGTAGAAGTATTAATTGAAGCAGTAGAATTAGTAAGAAATAAAACGGGCAAGGAAATAGAATTGGTAATAGCAGGTTCTGACAACCCTAATTGTAAAGGATATTTGGCATCTATGCAAGAAAAATATAAAGAAGTAAAAGATATTGTTTACACAGGTTATGTAGCAGAAGAAGACGTACCTCAATTGTTTCAAGAATCATCAGTTGTAGTTTTTCCATATAGTGGTACTACTGGTAGTTCTGGTATTTTACACCAAGCAGGAAGCTATGGAAAAGCAACAATCTTCCCTAATATTGGGGACTTTGAAAAATTAGTTAAAGAAGAAGGATACAAAGGTGAATATTTCACTCCTGAAAATGCAGTGAGTTTATCCCATGCCATTGAAAAAGTATTAATGGATGAAGATTATAGATTATACTTAGCTAAACAAAATTATATTGCCGCAGTTTCATTGCCAATGGAAGATTTGACAGATTGGTATTATTTACATTTTATGAATATATTGAATAAAAAAATGAATAAAAAAAGCGGCATTAATAAAGAAATTTCTTTATAAATACCGCTTTAAGTATTGTATGATATGATAAACTCTTTTTATGCAGCTAATAAGTTTTCATTATTAAATTGAATTTCTTCTGTGATTATAAATACATTTAAAATATCTAACATTTTAGTTTTTTTGAAGTATGATAAAATGTTTTCATCCAAATTTACAATTACCTTAAACTTAATCTTATTTACAAATGAATGCATTTTTAATTTAACCAAAGTATTGATTGCAACTACATCTATTTCTTTTACTTTAGTCAAATCCATAATAATAAAATCTGTTTTGTCAAATTGATAATTATTAATATGAGATTTAAAATTAAGCGCATTTAGAGAACAAAAAGAACCTTGTAAGGTCCAATGAGAAACTTTAGAATTTTTAAGAGTGAATTCGTCAAACTGTGTTAATAAATTTTCCATGATGTTGTGTTTTAAAAAAGGTGAAAAATATTTCAAAATCAATTTGATTAATAGAGTGACAAAACTGTTCCCGTTCAAAAAAATTCTTATTCCAAGAATCCTCAAATTGTGACATCCTTTTTTTTAACATCAAAAAAGTAAACCATGATAAAGAAAGAAATAGTTTTATTTGTAATTTTTGTTTTAATAAATTGGAGCTTGAATGCCCAAAATGAAGTTGAAAAAGGTTTTCAATTATTAGATGCTGGAAACTACCAAGAAGCATATGCTATATTTCAACCTTTATTAGAAGAAAATCCAGAAAGAATAGATATTCAAATTGGATATGGTAGAGCATTAGGTCTTAAAGGAGATGGAAAATCTGCTTCAAAATTCTTTTATAATTCATATAATAAAAATAAAGACAATCTAGAATTAAGACTCAACTATGCTGAAAGTCTTCTTTGGATAAGTGATAGTAAAAATGCAAAAATAGAATATCAAGAAATATTAATAAACAACCCTGGCAACTGGACCTCTTATATTGGTCTTGGAAATGCTTATTCTATTGAAAAAGATTATGAAAATGCATTAATAAATTTAAAAAAAGCTAAATCAATTAAAAATGATTTAGAATATATTGATTTTTTAATACTTGAAAATTTATTAGCAAAAGCCTATTATCACAAACTTAATGGAGAATATGAAGATGCCATTTCTATTTATAATAATTTACTTTTAGAAAATTCAAAAAACCATCGAGCAAGAATTGGGCTTGGAGATATTTATCTCAATCAAAAAGAATATGATTTAGCTTATCAACAATTTGACACCCTTCAAAATACTGAATCCCATAAAATAGATGCACTCATTAAAATTGCATTTATTCAAAATCTAAAAAACAAACCCAAATCTGCTCTTGAATACATTAAAGAAGCCAAGCAACTAATTGAAAACGACCCTCAAAGTCCTTACCATTTTGAAGTAGACAAAATGATGCTTTTTGCATTATTATGGAATGAAAATATCAAAGAAGCTGAAATTTTATTAGAGGAAATGAAATACAAATACCGTAAAAGGTTAGAATTATTAGTTCCTCAAGCTCAAATATTCGTATATAAAGGACAATTTGAAAAAGCATATACCACCTTTGATGAAATCATCAGATTAGATTCAACTTCTTTTGATGGAAATTTGGGTTATGCCAATACACTTTATGGTGTATGGGATTATAAAAACGCAGAAAATTATTTGAATACAACCCTTAAATATTATCCTTTTCAAACAGATGCTTTATTTTTAAAAAATAAAATCCAAAAAGAAAAGTCAGTAAAACTACATAGTGGATATTCGATTTTAAAAGATAATGGAAATAATACCCAACTTCAATTTGATTTAGGAATTAAAGTTCCATTAAGTCTGCGGTGGTCTATTATAGGTGAATACAGTAATTATCAAGTAGATAATTCCTTTTTTGAAAATGAAGCAGATATCAATTATACTGAAGTCGGAATACAATATTATCAAAAAAATTGGCATAATACTGTACAAATAGGACTAGCTAGTTCAAAATATAATAAAATAATCCCTAATCGCTGGTTATTATTTGATATGGTTTCTCAATATAAAATTAATGGCAACCACCAATTCAACTTTATAGCACATAAAAAAGTATATGATTACACTGCTGATTTAATAAATAAAGAAATTCTTTTTACTAATTTAGGCATCGAATATAGTGGAAAAATTGGTCAAAATACTGGTATCTTTAGTCAATACATGACTACTTTTTTCTCCGATAGAAATAGAAGAAATTCTTTCCTCAATTCTATTTATTATAGTTTTTATAAAAGACCACTTTTAAAAATAGGATTGAACACTCAATATATCACCTTTAAACAACAAATGGCTCAAGATTATTATTCTCCAGATAATTTATTGATTTTAGAAGCATTCATCGAATTCAATTCTTTGGTTATGGATAATAAAAAATGGGGAGTAAAATTAGAACTCGTCCCTGGTCTAATTAAAGAGAAAGAAATGCCCGCCCAATTCAATTATAGATTAGCTGCTGAATTGGGTTATCGCCCTTCTGATTATTTTCACATCAAGGCTTTTTTTGATAATGGAAATAATGTATCAGCTCAACCTGATGTTATCGGATATTCAATGTGGAAAGCAGGCTTGAAAGCTCAATATTGGATTAAAAAAAGTGATAAAAAAGAAATAGAAGTTATAGATTTTTTTAACGACATTGAGTAAATAATAAAGAATATTATCTTGACTACTCCAAAGGTGGTAGTTTATCTTTTACAACTGTATTGTTTTTTAATAGATATTTTTCTTTTGAAAATTCACATATTGCTATATTGTTATTATCAAAAAATAATTTACAACCCATTTCACTTATCCATCCAATTTGCTTAGCAGGATTACCTACTACTAAGGCATAATTTTTAATATCCTTAGTAACGACAGCCCCTGCACCAATCATAGCATATTTCCCAATGCTTATTCCACAAAGAATAGTAGCATTTGCTCCAATACTTGCTCCTCTTTTTACATAGGTATTTTTAAATTCATTTTTTCTTTCTACCCTACTCCTAGGATTAATAACATTAGTAAATACCATTGATGGACCTAAAAATACATCGTCTTCAATTAGTACTCCTTTGTATACAGAAACATTATTTTGAATTTTAACATGATTTCCTATAATTACCTCATTTCCTACAAATACATTTTGTCCTAATATACAGTTTTTACCAATAGTAACATGAGGCATAATATGAGAAAAATGCCAAATTTTAGTCCCTTTTCCAATATTACAAGGTTGGTCAATTATAGTAGTTTCATGTTTATAATAATCCATTTTATTTTAAAAGTATTAAGTATAAAGTACAGAGTGTTGAGTAAATTTTATAAAAATTATGTAACTTATTGATATTAATAGCCTAGAATTGGAAAATATAATACGCATCCGTATCGGATAATTCATTTACAACTTTACCACAATT
>JAHDBK010000268.1 GCA_020630455.1 Saprospiraceae bacterium | reverse complement strand
ATAATTAAAAATACTAATTTATCTTTCATAAAAAACTTTTCGTAATAACGTCTAAAAAAATAAAGAAATCTCTTTATTAATTTTACTTCACTTCCACTCTCACTCCTTCAGAATGACTGGTAAATTCAGGAGCATACATGCACTGAATAGTCGTAATGCCATTAGAAAAATCGCCTTTGTGTTGCACTCTTAATGGATATTCAAAAACATACGTTCCTTTAGGAAGATAGTCGAAAAAGAAATTAGTAGCTGCATCGCGAGTAGATTCATAATAACCCAATCCATCTTGCCATTTGTAATGAGATAAGACATTGATGGGTTCGAAGCCGCTTGCTCTCATATCTTTCATGTGAACGTATTCCATGACTCTATCTACCCTTAATTCAATTCTTACCACTACTTTATCTCCAGGATTCAATTCTTGACCGTCGATAGATTTGATAACAGGACCTTTATCTGTATTGATTTCTTTGAATAATTGTTTTTTCAAGGTAAGAGGCGTGTCCTCAAAAGTTTTGATTTGGTCTAAATCTTCAAAGTATTGCCAATAAACTGCTCCCCAAGCTACATTTTTGTTGGGATTTTCTACTTTGACATTAGCCATTTCATCTTTGATGTCTTCTCCTTTCCAAACGGTCTTAAAGTAACCTGTTCCCGCTTCTTTTTTGATTTGACTTTGGTCTAATTTTTTATTACCAATAGTAATATTAATATCTTGATCTTCTAATAACCAGTTATCACCATTCATCAAAAGGGCATAAACGGCGGCAGAGGTCGCCTTCGTTGTTTTCCAATTAGTGGTTTGCTTGGTTTTTAATAACCAAACTTTCAAGTCATCAACTGCTTGTTCGTCTTGAGCTACTTCTTGGAATACTTCAATCATTAAAGCATGGGTTTCGATAGGTAATTGATACCAAAAATATCCAGTATCATATTTCCAATACATGCCCATTTCTTCATTTTTTAATGCCCTTTCTTTTAATGATTTTGTGATTTTCACTGTCGTAATATTATCCTTATTTCTGTGTAATGCTAAAGCAATCATTCCTTCTTGATAAATGCTTTTATTCAACCAATATTTTTTGGCTTGTCCCATATAATAATTCCAAGCAGTTTTAGTATTATTATTCATATTAATATGATTAAAAAAGGAACGCGCATATAAATAGTGAATGGCCATATTGTCTAAATAGTCATCTTCTAAATTACCTCCATATTTTTTGATTCTTTCTTTTAAATCTTCATAATGTTCTACTAATCTATCATCGCAATATTGAACGGCTTTGTTCATCATTTGATTGACTTTTCTATCTTCGCGAATGTCTTTGACTCCTAAGACATCAAGATGCCCCATGCCTTCCACTAGATATTGAGTAATATACCAAGAATCACGACCTCCTGGAAACCAAGAAAAACCACCATTAGATAACTGTCTTTCAGCAATTTTATCTATGGCTTTTTGTTGCTCTTTAGCCATTCTATTCAAATCGAAAAGTAAACCGATGTTTTTCTTTTGTTGTGCTTCGTTTTGAGCATCCATTATCCAAGGGGTTTCTTCCAAAATAGCATATTTGAGTTCTTGATTTTTTTCTAAATTAGAAACCAAAGCATCGGTATCAACATTCTTCCATTTTTCAAAAACAGTTTGAATTTTAGGATGAGAATTAGCAACTGTTGAAGCTAAACTATTGGCATAAAAACGTGAAAATACTTGCTCTGTACACTCATAAGGATACTCCATCAAATAGGGGAGTGCTTGAACGGCATACCAAGCAGGGTTTTGTGTAAATTCCAAAGTATATTGATGATGTTGCAAAGATTTGGACTTGCTTTTGTCTTTCATACTTGTAAATACAAAATCTTTGCTTTGTCCTCCTCTAATGGGTAATGGCATGGACTCTGTAACCATCATTCTATTGGTCAAAACAGGCAAGGCATCTTCTTCTCCATCAGAAAAATCACCTGCTTTGACAATGACACGATGCAATACTGCATTGACTTTCCCTTTAGGAATTTCTAAATTCCATTTTAGTGGAGCAGATTGTCCGCCTTTGGCTTCAAATGGTATTTGATTATTTTTATTATTTAATAAATCATCAATCGGTTGATTAGTTACTGCATCGAATAATTGCAAAACGGCTGTACCATTCAATGTTTTTTCTGTTAAATTACTCACTTTGGCAGTGAATTCTATTTTATCACTTTCTCTAAAGAAGCGGGGTGGATTAGGCATGACCATTAAATCCTTCTGAGTGACTACTTCTTTTTGTGTAATAGCAGTTTGTAAATCTTTAGTATGAGCTAATCCCATGAATTTCCACTTGGTCAATGCTTCATTCATAGTGAACTTGATGATGACATTGCCTTCTGCATCTGTATAGAGATTAGGAAAGAAAAATACGGTTTCGTTGAGGTTGGTGCGGACTTTTACTTTTGATAATTCCTCTTCGTCTAATTCATCAATTATACCGTCACCATCACTGTCTTTAACCATAAATAACTCATCATCTATTTCATTTATATTCTTCATTGGGTAATCATTCTTATGTTTTTTCTTTACTTTATAAGAAGTAACCACTACCTCATCTGCCATTTCCATATCTGCTTCTTCCATAGGTTCGAATCCACCTGGAGCAGGTGCCATCATAGGTTCATAAGACATAGCTGGAGGGACAGATGCTGCACCATTGCCTCGTATTCTATAGCTTATATATTCACTCATAGGAAAACCAAACCAATTGAATGTTCTATAAGTTTTATTCCCATAAGAGTATGATGGGTAGTCCCAGTTAGAATAAAGACTTCCACCTTTACTAGAAAAATCATAGGATTCGAGTCTTCTTTTCTGTCTAGAAGAAGGAAAAAGATTTAAATACCAATTATTATAAGCAAATTCATCGAGGGAAGCATCGTACATGGATGCTAGCATTTCAGCGGCGATTTTATCTCCTTTTGCTCCTGATATTTTAATTTGCCATAGTTCTTCTTGTCCTGGATATAGTTTGTCTCTAAAAGTACCGTATTCAATTTTAAGGTCTTTATTAGACCAAGGAACGACGATTGTTTTAGAAATTTTTTCAATTCTATTTTTATGAATAAAATTCAAATGATAATGTAAATTTCCTCTATATTCTTCTTTAATAGGAATAGTGAATTTTTGAAGTCCTGAAATATCTATCCATTCAGAGCGAAGGATTTTACCATTTTGCTCAATTTCAAGTATGGCTTTGGCTTTTTTGAATGCAGAGCCTACGTAAATTGTGGCAGTTTCACCAGGTTCATATTTTGATTTTTCAATATGATGATAAAAAGGTTCAGAAGAAGGAACTTTATTTTTATTCAAATCATAAACCGAAAAGATTTTTTCAATAGTGATTTTTTTATTGTTTTTATCTTTAGTATTCAATACTAATAGATACTTACCTGCTTGGAATTTTGATTTATTAACATTAAAATTTTTATTTTTATTAGTATCAAAATTATTATTAATAATAATATCACCTTTATTCCAATTATTGAATTCGTGTTCTTCTTTATAAGGACGATGCCAATAAGAAGTATTATGGTCTCTTTCTTGAATATAAAACTGATCTGGAGCTGCCCAATATCTATTGATGAATACTTTTTCTGGATAGATTGGACGAATTGTGATTTCTCCTTGAGCTGCTTCAAATTCTCCATTCAAATTCCTAGAATTTAAAGCGAATGATTTTAGAGAATCAATATTAATTTTATTAGGAATATTAATACTCATATCTAATGAAATCGTACCTACTCTAACGCTGGTTTGATTGCTTCTGGTTTCTCCTGTAATATCGACTACATCTGCATAAATTGTATAAGAAAATTCTGGATTGTCTTTTTCAGGAATAGATTTATCTGGAATCGCTTCAAAAGTGATTTCAAATGCTCCATTTTCATCTGTAGTCGTTTCTCCATTAGCTATTTCCATACTCGGAGAAGAAGGGGCAGGTCTCCACCACCAATACCAATAAGGAAAACGAGCTTGTCTAACTACTCTATAATTGACTTTAGCTCCATCTATGTTATTTCCTGCAAAAGCTTTGGCATTTCCTTTTACAGTTACTTCTTCATTGAGAGAGTAGGCTTTATCCACTTTGTCAAAGTTTACCTCAAATTTAGGTCGTTTGTATTCTTCTACTCTAAAGTATTTATTGCTATTTCTTCCTTTAAAATCTGCTCTTATATGCATTTGACCAGTCAAGCCACTTTGTGGTGCTTGGAAAGAACCATTTACTGTTCCATATTCATTCGTTTTGAGGTCTAATTTATCAACTTCTTGATAATTGGCATCATAAAAAGTGATGGTAATTTTTTCATTAGCAACGATATGAGGCATGTTTTTAACATCCTTTCTAATAGGAATTGCTTTAAAATAAATGGTTTGTCCAGGTCTATAAATACCCCTGTCTATGAAGAAATGAGTGCTATAAGTATCTTTTTTATCTCTATCTCCATAATTATATTGGTAGAAAGAATTTCTACTATCATAAACATCATTACCTAAAGAAATCTTAGGATAAAAATAATCTCTAGTTCCTCGACTATATGAAGTAAATCCTCTTGAATCTGTAGTGCTTTCTCCTTTTTTATTATATTCGTATATTCTTTTACTGCTATTGTATTTTCTTTCAAAATATTCAAATTTAGCATTGGGAATAGCTGCTCCTGTTTCTCTATTTACAGCAAAAAAATCATATTTAGTATCTTGGTCATTTCTAGCAGCATGATAGGCAATATTAGAAATGATAAAACTAGTAAAATTAACAGCTCCTTTATCTTTGTTAAACGCTTCATTATCAGAAACTACAAGCACATAATTACCAAAATCAAGTTCTTCGATTTTAAATTCAGCAGAGTGATATTGGTAGTCATCTTGATCATCTAAAAAATAATCGCGATTTTGAATACTTCTCCATTCATTTATTTTTTGAATTTGACTATCATATTTTCGTTGATTCCAAACATTTAAATCTTCTTCTATTTTTACAATTTTAAAATAATAATGATTAATATTTCTATATTTTAATAAAAAAGGAAAATCCTGATTAGCAGGGTAGGCTTGTTCTACATAAATCTGAAGGTCTTTTCTTTCAATTTGATTTTTAAGAGAACCACAAAGGGCGTAGCCATAAGAATCAGGAAAATCATCCATTGCTTCTATACATATCTTTAGAGCAGTTTTGTAATCATAGCGATGCTTTTCATCTTTATAATTATATTTAGAGGCACTATTTACATAAATTTGAGCAATATGATAGTCGATTTCAGCTCTAGAAGGGGATTTGTTGTATTTCTTGGATAAATTGGTTAATGCCATCTCATATTTTTCTTCTTTTGAAGGCATGATTCCATTTTGATTAACAAATTGAATTCTTTTTAACTCTATATCAATTAATGCTTCAGGAGAAGCATCACTTAAATGAAATTGAGTCAGTTTTTGAAAAATTAACAAGGTTTGGTACTTGAAATTTTCTTGGTCTAAAGTGGTGAAAATATAGTTACTAAATGTCTTTGCATCTGCAAATGCTTGACTTTGGTCAATATAGAAAGTCTCTTTAGGTTGAGAAAGATAAGAGCGTTCATTCATGAAATAATCCAAAGCTCTATGAGCTAATAAATCATAAAGGCTTGGACGGAGATTATTGTTTTCATCTTGATTATAAGTTATAGCATCATAATTTTCAATTTTAATGGATTGTAATGC
>JAHDBK010000267.1 GCA_020630455.1 Saprospiraceae bacterium | reverse complement strand
ATATAGCTTGGCTGGCATTAGTAGGCTTCCTTGCAGGTGCAGTGGTCTTTATTGGGATGCAGAGCTTTATGTAAGGATTTATCCTTTTTATTGAAAAACGGACTGCTTGATATTTTCAGGCAGTCCGTTTTTTTGTTTTGGGTGGTTTGTTCTTTTAAAGAATGTTTTTTATAATATTTGGGTGAGGAATAAAAGCGGCCATTTTATATAAACTACATTATTTAGGATATACTCATAGGGTTAAACACAAACAAGACAAAGAAAAGGAAGGACATAAATAGGAATTTAAGAAATGGAAAGACACGAATTTAAAATATTATCCATTGATGGAGGAGGCATTAGAGGGATTATCCCATGTATCATTCTAACTGAAATACAGAAAAGACTAAGACGTGATATCAGTAACACTTTTGATGTTATTGGTGGCACGTCTACAGGTGGTATCATAGCATTAGGTCTTGCAACTCGAATGCCTGGCAATAGGAATAGGAATGCTTTTAGACCTAATGATATGCTTAAATTATATAAGGAACATGGAAAAGATATTTTTGGAAATCGCCCTCTAAAATCTTTAAAAGATGGTTTCTTGAGTTTACATCCCAAATTGAGTGCTGTACTTGATAAACCGTATGATGTAAAAGGGTTAGAAAAAATACTTCAAGATAAGTTTGGAAACGCAATGCTCAATGAAACCTTAACAAATATTGTCATAACAAGTTATGATATTAAGAAAGGAGAAGCTTTTTATTTTTCTTCAAGACGAGCTGATAATCCAAACGAAAATTTTTATTTAAGAGACGTTGCTCGTGCGACTTCCGCAGCTCCTACTTTTTTCCCTCCTAAAGAAATCAAGCGGGAAAAAGATAATTTAGTTTTAGTTGATGGAGGTGTTTTCGCAAATAACCCAAGCGTTTTGGCATATACTGAAGCCAAAGAGCTATGGTATAAACAAGTAAAAAAAGCGTTTTCAACCACAGAGGAAGACGGTACAGAAAAACCGACTCCTAATGACTTTGATTTACCATTTTTTATGCTCTCAATAGGAACTGGACAATACAAAAAACAGATTGATACGAACAGTCTGAAGAAATCGAAAGATTGGATAGAACCTCTTTTGAAGCAGATTTTCATGGAAAGTGTTAGCGAGAACACACATTATACCATGAAGCATTTATTACCTGATTATCCTGATGGTACACCTCGCTATTATCGTTTAAATGTGGATTTACCTTTTAATATTGATATGGATAATATAACTGATGAAAATATAAATCACCTTGAAAGGTTAGCAAATAAATATATAGCAAAAGAAAGAACACAAAAATTGTTAGATGAAATTTGCAACTATTTAAGATAGGTAATCTAGATTATCGATGAAAAAGTTTAATCCGAAAAATTGCTATGCTTTTATCATCGGTGTTGGAAAACGCCCTGATGATGAGGAATTAATGTCGGTCACGACCAATGATGCCAAGAAATTGAGTGAAAGCTTAGTAGATTTTTGTGAGTACCCTATCGACAATATTACTTTATTAACAAAAAAGGAGGAAACCTCGCATGATGGTATTTTAAATCATTTGGACACATTCATTCACAACGTCAACTCAAACCCAAATGCAGATTTAGCGATTATCTATTTTTCAGGTCATGGAACAAAGCACAACAATGAATTTTATTTAATTTGCCATGATAGCGTTAATCATAACTGGGATGATAAAATTATTAAAGGGAAAACCTTTACTAAAAAATTAAAGCAAATTCATTCCCAAAAATTATTGGTTCTATTAGATACCTGCCATGCAGGTGCTTTTGTAGATAGTACACCTATTCCTCTGGAAACAGCATCGCTTATAAATTCTGAAAATCGGGCAATAATTGCTTCTTCTTATCATACTGAAAAATCAATAATCACCAATCCTTTAAGTCTTTACACAATTGCATTAATAGAAGGGTTGACCGGGAAATGTTTGAAGGATGATCAAGAGAATGTTACGCTCTTTGAATTGGCGATGTATGTCAGAGAGACTGTACAATATTACTCGAATTATAAGCAAGAGCCTATTTTAGATGTGTTTAAAGGAACAAGTACCACTCCATTTGTTATTTCAAGTTTTTCAAGAAAAAAACCTCTAGAAGAATACTTTGGTAAAGCAGAACTGAATAGAATTGAAGATAATCAAGGAAATAGAATACTGAAAAACTTAAAAGGCATAAAAGAAAGAGATGAATCATACAGAGAAAAACTCAAATTATTATTTGATGATATAAAATACGAAGTTCAACCGCTTACTCACTTTAAAACGAGAGTTGAAATATTAAATAACTTACCTGAAGATGATAAATTTCTCTTTGACAACAATCTGCTCTTTTTTACTGAAAGAGAAAAACAAGATTATCAAAAAATCATTGATTACTATTTAGAACCAAAAATAAATCAAGCTACTCTTTTATTGGGGCATCCGGCTACAGGAAAAAGCATCGGAGTGCTAGAGATTGCTCGAAAACTTGAATCTTTAGGAAAGACAGTTTATTATCGCTCCTTTAAAACTCAAGGAACAGACTGGGGAGAGATATTGAAAGAATGTCTTCGGTATAAATCATTGGACACTATTTTTGTATTGGATGATATCCACCTAAACCATAGTAATGCACTTGAAGCCTATTCAAAGTTTACTGAACATAACAATTTGAATTTGTTATTTATTTCTAGAGTACTTAAAAATAGAAATACAATAGATGGCGATATTTATGAAAGCTTAGAAGAATACACGATTGAAACAGAAAAGCCGAGTATTGATAAAAAAGTGGAAGGCATAATTAAAAATTTTAAATCTTATTATCAAAGCAAAAGTCCAACTTCTAATTATCAAATAGGGAATATAAATTTGATTGTCAAGAAAGTGCATCGAAATTTGATTGTTTTGAGAGAGTATTTAAGAATATGGGATGGAGAGTTTGGTGTTCCATTAAGTAATATTCGAGAAAAACAATTATACAAAAATCTGTATAACCGCTATTTTGATGGACATAATAAACCACCTGCAAATTGGCAAGATTACTTGCTTCAATATCTAACACTCTATTATTTTGAGACCTCTTTTCATGCGAATCCAAAATATCGAAAAGAGACAGAAGAATTAGCAATCAATACTAATCGGATTGTCTCTGAGCAAAAAGATTTATATTCTATTTATCATGGGGAGTATGCCCATCTATTATTAAAATCTTATCGCTCCAATAATGAGCCTACTTTTCAACGCTATTACAAAACTTGGGAGAATTTTATCTTCGAACAGATTAAAAATTACTTGTTAAGTTTCAGGAATAAGGAAATTCCAAATAATCTAATAACTATATTAAATAACATAGCTCGTTTCAGTAAGGAACTTGGGATAGTTCAGGATGCAGGCTTGATATTTAAACGTTTATTAGAAGATGAAACAATAGGTGAATTTATAATAGAAAGTTGTGAATTTGTAGATGATGGTAAATGGGATAAACAGAATAATCAGAATGGTCGAATAAAAGACTTTATGTCATCTCTTGGTTTCTACTCACCACAATTATTTAGAAGTTTTTTTGAAGTATTTGCAAAAGAAGATAAACTCTTTAGATTGATTGATTCATTTTCAATTTATTCATTAGGATTATTTTACTTTCAAAAAAATAAATTAGAATCTGAATTAAATTGGCTTTTAAATTATGACGATGAAAAAATTATCCTATTAGCTAATAATAGTGCTTTGCATATCATTTCAGTAGGTCTGAGAAAACTCAGTTTTAGGTTTTTTAAAAAAGCAAGGACTGTTTATAGAGGTATTGAAGAAGAGGAATTAGTTAAAAAAGTCGAAGCATCCAGTTTTATAGATATTGGGAATGCTTTAATAAACTTACTACGAATAGATGGTTCAAAAACGAAGGCGCTTTATGTGGGGATTAAAAAAGAAAAGTTAATTGAAAAAGCAGAGGCAGTGAGTTTAGGCGGAATTGGATACGCTTTAAGTAAGTTACTTCAAGTTAATGAGGCAAAAACCAGGGGGATATATGGAGGGATTAGAAAGGACAAATTAGTTGAAAAAGCGGAGGTCGAGAGTTTTCACAAAATTGGGAATACTTTAATAAACTTACTACAAATAGATGGTTCAAAAACGAAGGCGCTCTATGTGGGGATTAAAAAAGAAAAGTTACTTGAAAAAGCGGAAGCCGTGAGTTTTAACCGAATTGGTTACGCTTTAAATAACTTACTTCAAGTAAATGAGTCAAAGACCAAGGAGATATATCAGGATATCAGAGAGGACAAATTACTTGAAAAAGTGGAAGCCGTGAGTTTTGACCGAATTGGTCACGCTTTAAATAACTTACTTCAAGTAAATGAGTCAAAAACCAAGGAGATATATCAGGATATCAGAGAGAACAAATTAGTTGAAAAAGCGGAGGCCGAGAGTTTTCACAAAATTGGGAACGCTTTAAATGAATTACTTCAAGTTGATGAGGCAAAAACGAAGGCGCTTTATGAAGGGATTAAAGAAGAAAAGTTAATTGAAAAAGCGGAGGCGGTGAGTTTTGACCGAATTGGGAAAGCTTTAAATGAATTACTTCAAGTAGGTGAGGCAAAAACCAAGGCGCTTTATGAAGGGATTAAAGAAGAAAAGTTAATTGGAAAAGCTGAAGCAGTGAGTTTAGACCGGATTGGGAATGCTTTAAGTAATTTACTTCAAGTCGATGGAACAAAAACCAAGGAGATATATAAAGGAATCAGAAAAGATAAATTAGTTGAAAAAGCGGAGGCAGTGAGTTTTGACAAAATTGGGTATGCTTTAAATAATTTACTTCAAGTAGATAGGTCAAAAACGAGGGCGCTTTATAATGCTGTAGGAAACGATGTCATTTTCAAAAAAATAAATAATAGAAAAATAGTCTATAAAACGCTTTTAATTTGTTTAAAAAGTTTCCCAAAGTTAGATGCTTTCCTAGCAAAAAAACTCTTAAAGAAAATTCCAGAAGATACTTTACTTAATTGGAGGGCTTTAAAAAGAATTGATTTATTGAATATTCTTTTATCAATATTAATTGAAGCTAAATTTGAGAAATCAGAGCTTAAGTATAAACGCTTGCTAGAATATAGTTTCCTACATCGAGAAGACTACTTCAGGAGTAATAATTTAAGAGACTTGGGCAATTATATCATAAACATGCTAAATGCCTCGACAGAATGGAAAAGTATTATCGATGCAAACCTTGGACGCTTTAAAGGAAAAATCTTATATACTGAAGACAAAGGCAATATTGCAGATTTTATTAGTAATATTCATAGAGTTCATCCAGAAGGGGCTATCAATTATTTACTTAAATCATACGTAAAAGCTAATCCTACGGAAAACGAGGTAATTGGCTATTCACATCTCTTCATTGCTAAAACCTTGATAGAAGAAAAAGAAAAGCGCCAAGGAAAGTTTCATTTACAGCAAGCAAAAAATCAGTTTACTAAAATAGATAGAGAAGAAGCATTAGCCGAGATTGAGGTTTTGTTTAAAACTCTAGATGATATTTAATCCTTTGCCTTTGGTTGAGTTATTCTAGGGCTAAATTCGAGGAGTTATCTGTACAGGTGGATACCATAGTCTTCAATAGCAAAAGAACAACTTCCAAAACCCTCAACACCCCACATGTCCCTTTGACCAATTACCAAAATAAGCGATATAAGTGTAGCAAATAATCGGTAGTACAAATG
>JAHDBK010000266.1:1879-5732 GCA_020630455.1 Saprospiraceae bacterium | reverse complement strand
ATATTTTAAATTTAAATAAACTCAAATTATATTTTACACAAACTTATAGTTTAATATTAAAATCATAACTTTGTGTATTTAAACATAACATCTAATATATAACGTAATATTTTAAATAAAAGATGAATAATCCTTTGTGAATATAACGAATGATTTGAATTTTTAGCTTAATTTTAATAGAAAACATGATTTATGGCACAAGTTTTTAAATTTACTTTGAGTCCTTTTTATGAAAACACCTATATCATTACAGATGAAACAAAAGAGTGTATAGTTATTGACCCTGGTTGTTATACCGATGATGAAAGAAAGCGATTAAAGTCATTTGTTGAAAAAAATGAGTTGAAAGTTGTTCGTTTAATCAATACCCATTGTCACTTAGATCATATTTTTGGAAATCGCTTTATAGCAGAAACCTACAATGTTGGAGTAGAATGCCATGAAGGAGAACTACCCGTCCTTAGAGCAGCTCCAATGGTTGCCCAAATGTATGGAGTAAGAATGGAAGCTTCGCCAGACCCTGTCGCTTTTATTTCAGAAGGAGATGAAGTACGTTTTGGAAATACAATACTGAAAGCTATTTTTACGCCAGGCCATTCTCCAGCTAGTTTATGCTTTTTTTGTGAAAAAGATCGGTTCTTAATTGCAGGAGATACCTTATTCAAGTTGAGTATAGGGAGAACAGATTTACCTGGAGGAGATTATGATACACTCATGGATAGTATTCACAACAAAATCTTTCCTTTAGGAGATGACGTCAAAGTATATGCAGGACACGAAGCAGAAACAACAATTGGCTTTGAAAAAATTCACAACCCTTTTGTAGGTCAAAATGCTCGTTAGAACTTTTTTTATTAAATAATTGATATATAATATAGAAATGAGAATACGCCCTCGTAGAAATAGACAATCAGATGCTATTCGATCATTGTCTAGAGAAACACATGTCCAAGTAGAACAATTGGTTTACCCCTTATTTTTAACAGATGGTAAAGGAGTTAAAGAGGAGGTAGCTTCTTTGCCAGGGAATTATCGTTGGTCTTTGGATATGCTTCTTCCCGAATTAGAAGAGTGTATGAAATTAGGTCTAAAAAGTTTTATTCTTTTTCCTGCTATTCAAGAAGGTTTAAAAAATAAAAAAGGAACTTACGGCTATTCTAAAGATAATTATTATTTAAAATTTGCTCAAACTATAAAAAAACATTTTCCCGAAGCTTGTTTAATATCTGACGTGGCTATGGACCCTTATAATTCTGATGGTCATGATGGTATCGTACAAAATGGAAAAATTATAAATGATGATACATTGGAAGTTTTAGGAAAAATGGCGATTGTTCAAGCCGAAGCAGGTTTCGATATCATTGGCCCATCTGATATGATGGATGGACGAGTAGGTTTTATTAGGGATGCATTAGATGAAAATGGATTTCAAGACACTGGAATCATGTCATACACTGCGAAATACGCTAGTGCGTTTTATGGTCCTTTTAGAGATGCATTAGACTCCGCTCCTATTGAAAATGATGAAATACCTAAAGACAAAAAAACTTATCAAATGGACCCGTCAAACAAGAGGGAGGCGCTTAGGGAAGCTCTTTTAGATGAACAAGAAGGAGCTGATTATTTAATGGTGAAACCAGCCTTAAATTATTTAGATATTATACATCTTTTAGATGAACATTTTGATTTGCCAATAGCCGCTTATCATGTAAGTGGAGAATGTGCCATGTTGATAGCGGCTGCTCAAAATGGTTGGTTAAATTTAGAAGAAGCAATGCCCGAAACTTTAACTAATATTCGCAGAGCAGGTGCTTCAATAATTTTGACATATTTTGCAAAAATGTATGCTCAACAAAAAGCAAAGTTGAGGTACTAAAATAAATATTTAATAACAAAATTTTGTTATTAATTAAAATATTACATTAATGAAAAAAATATTATTTTTATTCTTAATTCCTATTTCATTTCTTTTGAATGCACAAAGCGATTTGGAATCTTTTTTTAGAAATCATAGCATTGATTTTGAAAAAATAGAATCTCCCAATCCAGAATTTACAAGTTATGTTCTTTATGTAGAACAGCAACTAGACCATAATGACATTAAAAAGGGAGTATTCAAACAAAAAATATTTTTGAATCATCGTTCTTTTGATGCTATTATGATAATGGGGACAGAAGGCTACCAAATGACACGAAACAGAATGTATGAACCTACCAATTTATTACAGGCCAATCAAATTTCTGTAGAACATCGTTTTTTTGGAGAATCCCTACCCGAAAATATGGAATGGGAATATTTAACATTAGAACAAGCTACTACAGATTTACACAAAATAAGGGTTTTGTTTGGTAAATTGTATGGCCATCATTGGGTTTCAACAGGTATTAGCAAAGGTGGACAAACTACGATTGCTTACCGCTATTTTTATCCAAATGATGTAACGGTATCCATTCCTTATGTTGCTCCTTTGAATAATGACATTGAAGACAAGCGAATCTATAAATTTTTAGATAATGTAGGAACGGATGAGTGCAGAAAAAAAATCAAAGATTTTCAAAAAGCATTATTAAAATCTAAAAATAGAAAAAAAATTATGCCCTTACTCAAGTGGTATGTGAAGGGTAGTAAAGAAAAGTTTACTTACTTTACATTGGAGGAAGCTTATGAATATGCTGTTTTGGAATACTCCTTTTCTTTTTGGCAATTAGGTTATAAATGTGAAGATATTCCCGAAAAAAATGCTGATGTAGAGGTTCTTCTCGAAGAATTAATGAGGGTAGTTGGAGTTTCTTTTTATAGCGATGAATTAGTATCCTTTTATGGTCCTCATTACTACCAAGCGGCAACTCAAATGGGCTATTATTCGTTTGAAACGAGACCATTTAGAAGGTATATAAAGGCACTGCCAAAAAATCCAACAGCAGCATTTTTACCTAATAAAATGAAAGTGAAATATGATGATACTTATAATACAAAAGTAACCAAGTGGCTAGCTGAAAAAGGTGATAGATTTATATATATTTATGGAGAAATAGATACATGGTCTGCTACTATGGTTGAAGAAAGCGATAAAGTAGATTCCGAGTGGTTTGTATTAAAAAACAGGCATCACGGAGATGCTAGGATTATGAACTTTAATACTGAAGAAAAGCTTAGATTGAAAAATGCTTTGGAAAAATGGTTAAGAGTAAATTTATAAAATTCAAAAATAATTAATCTACAACTTATAATAGAAGGACTCGTCTTAGGACTATTTTTAAGTGTTTCAATAGGTCCAATATTCTTTGCACTAGTGCAAACTAGTATTAGACAAGGCTTATTGGCTGGTGTTTTTGTAGCTACAGGAATTTGGATTAGTGATTTTTTATATGTTATTATTTCATATTATAATATTTCGGGTTTAACTTTTTTAAAAGAGAATAGAGAATTCATTCTTTGGTTTAGTATTGTATCAGGAATATTTCTAATTATATTTGGTATAGTATTATTTTTTAAAAAAAATCCCTCCTTAGAAGAATTGAGAAAAGAGCCTGAAATCACCGAAAATAAAGTACAATTATGGCTTAAAGGTTTTTTAGTAAATACGATTAATCCCTTTACTGTCTTTTTTTGGCTTACCACAATGACAGATGGTGTAGTTACTAGAGATTTTAGTATGAATGAAGTATGCCTTTTCTTTGGAGGTATATTAGCTATTATTATTTTATCAGATTTTTTGAAGGTCTATTTTGCACACATTTTACGTAAGCAATTGCGTCCTATACATTTACAATATTTTTCGTGGTTATCTGGAATAATTGTAGCGGGTTTTGGAATTGCAATTATGTATAGAGGTATTTGGGGGGCTTATTA
>JAHDBK010000266.1:0-1779 GCA_020630455.1 Saprospiraceae bacterium | reverse complement strand
TTTACCTTTGCAAATCAATTTTTATAAAAAAATACATATAAAATGGCTAAGCAATTAATAGAATGTGTTCCGAATTTTAGTGAGGGACGAGACATGAGTATTATTAAACAAATCACAGATGAGATTGAAAGTGTAGAAGGTGTAAAATTATTAGATGTTGACCCTGGAAAAGCAACTAATAGAACGGTTGTAACTTTTGTTGGAGAACCAGAACCCGTTGTTGAAGCAGCATATTTAGCTATAAAAAAGGCTGGAGAAATTATTGATATGTCTAAACATCAAGGAGAACACCCAAGGATGGGAGCTACAGATGTTTGTCCAATGATTCCCGTTGCTAATATTACAATGGAAGAAACAGCAAAATATGCTCATAAATTAGCAGAAAAAGCAGGAAGAGATTTAGATATACCTATATATATGTATGAAAATGCAGCTACAAGTCCCAAAAGAAGAAATTTGGCAGTAGTTAGAGCAGGAGAATACGAAGGTTTAAAAGAAAAATTATCCAAGCCTGAATGGAAACCTGATTATGGTCCTGCTCGATTCAATGCCCAATCTGGCGCTACAGCAATTGGTGCGAGAGATTTTTTAATTGCATATAATGTTAATTTGAATACGACTTCCGTAAGGAGAGCGAACTCGGTTGCATTTGATATTAGAGAAAAAGGTCGTATCAAAAGAGAGGGCAATCCTATAACGGGTTCGATTGTAAAAGATAAAAACGGAAATCCAGAAAGAGTACCTGGTGCTTGTAAATCAGTTAAAGCAATAGGATGGTTTATAGAAGAGTATGGTGTAGCACAAATTTCTATGAACATTACCAATACTAAAGATACTCCACTTCATATTGCGTTTGAAGAATGTAATAAAAGTGCAACAAGTAGAGGTATGAGGGTGACTGGTTCAGAATTAGTAGGTTTAGTTCCATTACAAGTAATGCTTGATGCTGGAAAATATTTCCTAGAAAAACAACAACGTTCTGTTGGAGTTAGTGAAAGTGAATTGATTAAAATTGCCATAAAATCTATGGGCTTAGATGAATTGGGGGCATTTAATCCACAGAAAAAAATAATTGAATATCAATTAAGAGCAGACGACCATAGACCGCTAGTCAAAATGAATCTCAATGACTTTGCTGATGAAACCGCTTCTGAAAGTCCTGCACCTGGAGGAGGTTCAATAGCGGCTTATGCAGGAGCAATGGGTGCCGCTCTTGGAACGATGGTGGCCAATCTATCTTCCCATAAAAGAGGTTGGGATGACAAGTGGCAAATTTTTTCGGAATGGGCAGCCAAAGGTCAAGCCATTAAAGATAGATTATTATTTTTGGTAGATGAAGATACCGCTTCTTTTAATGCGGTAATGACAGCCATGAAATTACCTAAAACTACTAGCGATGAAAAAAATGCGAGGAAGAAAGCCATTCAAGAAGCGACTTTGTATGCTAGTCAAGTTCCTTTTCAAGTAATGCAAACTTCATTTGAAATTTTTGAATTGTGCGAAGTAATGGCTAAAGAAGGTAATCCTAATTCTGTAACAGATGCAGGAGTAGGGGCATTATGTGCTAGAACAGCAGTGCATGGAGCATATTTAAATGTTGCTATTAATATTGGAGGTTTGGATGATAAAAAGCAAGTAGATGAAATGATGAAACAAGCTAAAAATCTAAGAAAAGAAGCTGATAAATTGGAACAAAAAATCATGAAAATAGTCGAATCTAAACTTTAGAATCTGTCTTTTGATAACAATTTTTTTTTATTTTTTTTATTTTTAACATAA
>JAHDBK010000265.1 GCA_020630455.1 Saprospiraceae bacterium | reverse complement strand
ATCCTTTTATACTAAAAGCCTTATTTCTTGGGAAGTAAGGCTTTTTTTTATTAGATGTTATACCAATCCACATTGAAAAATACACCTTCGCTTTTCTGTAAAGATTTGAAGTATAGTCAATTGTGGTAAAGCTGTAATGAATTATCCGATACGGATGCGTATTACTCGAAAAGCATAGCCGTAGCTATGTTTGAGAGGAATAACGAAGAATATCATTAAAAAGACAATTTAGCTTTAATCAATTTTTAGTAATAACGTCTATTAACTATTATTAAAATTTTAATTAATCTCAAATCAATAGTATCTTAGACCTTATTTAATTAGAATAATAAATTACAATGACATTATCATATAAAAGAGATAAAATTGAAGGAAAATTCGATGCTATAGTAATCGGCTCAGGATTAGGTGGTTTGAGTACTGCTGCATTTTTAGCTAAAAGAGGTAAAAAAATATTGGTTCTAGAAAGACATTATACCGCTGGTGGATATACTCATGTATTTAAAAGAAGGGGCTATGAATGGGATGTAGGAGTCCATTATGTAGGGGATGTTCATCACCCCAAGACCATGATGAACCGCATCTTTAATTATATCTGTGACAAACCTATCGAATGGGCAGATATGGGAGAAGTATATGATAAGATGTTTTTTGGTAAAAAAGTCTATAATTATAAAAAAGGAAAAAAAGCTTTCGCTGAACAAATGAAAGAATATTTTCCTCATGAAGCTGAAGCTATTGACCAGTATATAGACCTCATTTATCAAGCTCAAGCTAGCCAACGCAATTATTTTGCGGAGAAAGCATTGCCCAAACCACTCAAATGGGTCTTGAGTAATAGATGGAGAAAAAAAGCCCTAAAACACAATGCTACTACACTTGAAGTACTCAGCTCTTTTATAAGAGATAAAAAACTTATCGCTGTTTTATGTGCTCAATTTGGAGATTATGGATTGCCTCCAGCCGAAAGTAGTTTTATGATGCACGCCACCCTAGCCAAACATTATATGAATGGAGGCTACTATCCTATTGGAGGCTCGTCCGTCTTCTTTGAACGCATAGCTCCTACTATTACGAAGAATGGTGGACAGATTTTCACCAATGCTGAAGTAACTGAAATACTAATAGAAAACAAAAAAGCTGTAGGTGTAAAAATGGCAGATGGTCAATCTATTTTTGCTCCATTAGTCATTAGTAGTACAGGTGTATTCAATACTTACCAGCATCTACTTCCTAGTGAATTTACACCAAAAGATAAAGGAAACTCTTTATTAAAACAGGTAAAGCCTTCAATTGCTCATGTTTGTCTTTATGTAGGTTTTAAACATTCAACTGAATCTCTTAACTTACAAAAAGCTAATTATTGGATTTATCCAGACCACTACGACCATGACAAAAGCATCAACGATTATTTGAATGACCCAGATGCTGAAATTCCTGTTGTATATGTATCATTCCCCTCTGCCAAAGACCCAGACTGGGACAACAGATACCCTGGTAGGGCTAGCATTGATATCATTACATTAGCATCTTATGATTGGTACAAGAAGTGGGAAGATACAAGATGGATGAAGAGAGGAGAAGATTACGATGAATTCAAAGAAAAACTCTCACAAAGATTATTAGAAAAATTATTTGAACACGAACCGCAACTAAGAGATAAAGTTGACCATTACGAATTGGGAACACCTTTATCTACAAAACACTTTGTCAATTATCAATATGGAGAATTATATGGTTTAGAAAATAGCGTAGAAAGATTTAACCAAACATTATTAAATCCTCAAACTCCCGTGAAAAATTTATACTTAACAGGACAAGATATCGTAACTTGTGGTGTAGGAGGTGCTTTGGCAAGTGGATTAATTACTGCATCCGCTATTACTAAAAAGAATTTGATGACTGAATTAATCTAATAGATTCTCAATAAATAAAATAAACTTTCAGTAAATTCTGAAAATTAGATAAATTGAAACATTTTTTAATATTTATATTTTTTACAGGGATACTCTACAATATTCAAGGGCAAGAACCTTATATATACACTCCAGCTTTTCAAGGAGCAACGAGCAGCTATTCTACTTACAACAAGGTGGTTTTAGCACATACTGACAGCTGTTATTTAAGCCAAAACAATCACGATTTTGATTTAGATTTTAATTTAGAAAGGATTAATGACAGTTTACAACTACTGTCTATTCAAACAGGCAATATCAATCCTTCTACTCAAATTTCTATTGATTTTATTATTAAAAATAAAACAGCAGAAAAAACAATTCGTATTCCTATACACACTGTAGCTCAAACAAGTCATGATTTTTCTTTTATAGTGGGTTCATGTGTTTTTCCATATAAAAACAAATCTAAAAAATGGGAAATATTTGAAAAAATGACAACTCAAGAAAGTGATTTTATGCTTTGGATGGGCGATAATTTATATTTGTTGTTTGGAGAATGGAATAGTCAACAAAAAATCTTTGAAAAATATTTGAGATATAGAAGTCAAAAACATTTACAAGCATTTATGTCTTCTACGGTTCAATTTTCTACTTGGGATGACCATGATTTTGGACCTAACAATAGTGATTCTTCTTTCGAGAACCAGCATCTAACGAGGAAAGCATTTGATATGTTTTGGGCAAATTTTGAATCGCCTAGTAAAAAAGGGATTTACTACCAATACACTTGGTCGGATTGCGACTTCTTTGTACTAGATGGTCGTTCTTTTAGAGTTCAAGATAGCGTTCTTTATGGGAAAGAACAATTGGGTTGGTTAAAAGAAGGCATTAAAAATTCAAGGGCTAGCTTCAAATTCATTATTGGTGGCAGTCAATTTTTATCTGAGACTAAAGCAGAAGATTGGAGTGATATTCCTTTTGAAAAAGAGGATTTTATTTCATTTTTAAAAGATAATCATGAAAACAATGTTGTTTTTATATCAGGCGACCGCCATTTTAGCGATTTGACTTTAATTGAAGAAGATGGCTTTAGATTATTTGAAATTACAGCCTCGCCTCTAACTAGTCCTCCCTACCCTTTTCCCATTTCAAAAAATCCAAATCGAATAAAAAACTCTTGGGTAAAGAAAAGAAATTTTGTTCAAATCCAGTATTTTTATTCATCTAAATCAAGTCATATTAAAATTGATATTAAAGGCAAGAAAAAAGATTTTTTTACTTACCAATTAATACAAAAATAATAACAAATATTTGTTATTATTCCTTAAACTTATCCTCTATATTTGAATGATAAAAAATTGCAAGAATTCCACTAAAATCCATTAATTAAAAATTGGACTTTCTAGCAAATATGATTTATATTTGTATAAACATCTTTTTACTATGCAAGATATTGAACCATTTTATTTGTGGAGAGAAAAGTACATCGCATCTGATGATGAAAACACTCCTTTTCACGGTAGGATTTATAATGAATTTGGATACACACATAGTATATACAACTATGTAATACATCCCCAATGGGATGCTTTTGGCTCTTCTACTTTGTATACCAAACTACTTTATGTTGATTATGAAAAAGAGTTTGCTATTTTTGAAATGTTGGGAGAATGGAATGATGCCCTGCATAATGATATTATGTTTTTTAAAAGAGATGTAATTGACTTATTAATTAAAAAAAATATCCATAAATACGTCATCATTTGTGAGAATGTGCTTAATTTTCACGGTAGTGAAAATGACTATTATGAAGAGTGGCATGAAGATATTATTTCTGAAGGGGGCTGGATTTGTTTTCTCAACACCCTACATCATGTAACTGAAGAAATGGACGCAACTCAACTACAATATTATTGTCATTATGGCAATCATTTTGATGATTTTAATTGGAGAAAACTCAAACCTAAACAAATCATAAAAGGAATAGAATTATTGATTCATTCAGAACAAAAAGGAATTCGATTTTAAAATTTATTATTAATATTATTATGAAAAACATCCTACTTAGCTTATTCATCATTACTTTTTTAATTGCTTGTAATGATACTACAACTCCTAATTCTAATACCGAAGTGAAACAGGAAGAAAATACCCATTCTTATGATGAAGCATTGGCTCAATCTCTTGGAGCTGATGATTATGGAATGAGCCAATACGTGATGGCATTTTTAAAAGCAGGTCCTAATAGAGATCAAGATTCTTTGGAAGCTGCTCGTTTACAAAGGGCTCATTTAGATAATATTTCTAAAATGGCTGAAGAAGGTAAACTATCATTAGCAGGTCCTTTTATGGATGATGGTGAGGTAAGAGGTATTTATATCTTTAATGTAAAAACAGTAGAAGAAGCAGAAGCACTCACCAATTCTGACCCTGCTATTAAAGCTGGTAGATTAGAAATGGAGCTTCATCCTTGGTATGGTTCTGCTGCGGTTAAAAAAATTAACGAAATTCATAAAAAAATTCAAAAGGAAGGAATTTAGACTCTAATCTAATCTTTTGGTATACTTTAAAGTCAAGGAGCTGAAGTCTGCTTGACCAAAATTGGCGTGGATATGAGCTCCAAGGCTCAAATTATGTTGTGGTAAACGATGTGGCGGAGTCAAGTAAACAAATACGCCTAATTGAGCAGGAAAAAAACGCTTAGTTACCCAGTCGTATGTCCCTGTATTTTCAAATACTTCAAAATGTTCTTTATAGAATGGTTTAGTAATATTAATACCTGATTCTATATCTATCCCAAATCGCCCTAAATAAAATTCAACGCCTAAAATCGCTATTATATTGGAGGCATTATATATTGGATTAGATGAATATTCATGAATTGTATTATTATTAATATAATGATGATATTGATGATAATAACGATACGCCAATCCCGTCCTCAGATTGATGAATCGTTTGAACAACCAAGAATAAGTTACTGAACTGGTCAATACTGCCCTATCTTTTCCACCTCTAGGATTAATGGGTCCACCGAGTTCATGAGTACCAAATCCTTGGTAAATAGATATAAAATGATGCCTTGTTCTATCTAATGGTTCTATTTCATTGCTTCCTATTGTACTCTCTAGACTTTCATCTTTATTATTCATCAATAAATTTTGCCAAGCCATTGAAAACACAAAACTATTGACCCCATAATTAGGTAATTCTGTATGTCCATTGGAGGCGTGAACAAAGCCCAAGCCTATTTTGAGATTATTTTTCTTTTTAAGTGAGAACGTTTTGTATAAAAATGTCTGATAAGACCAAGTTACATGAGAACCTATAAACAGATTATCTGGATTGGTAAGGTCGTCATATTTTTTAGTAAAATAATTAGCTCCTAGAGCAAAATGAAATTGTACTCCTTTGTAGGGTTTGGGGCTTGTCCCAATGGTAATAAATGGGGAAAGGGTGAATTGATGTCCAAACATTGATGTATTTCCTAAATTATGGTATCCGACTTTTATCCCTGCATAAGGATTATTAAAAGCCTTTTTATTAATGCTATTTGGATGATTGAAATACCTACCTATTGATAGATGATAAGCCCAATGCAAACCCGTTTTTGGGAAACGAGATACATGAGGCACTGCCTTTCCTAATAGGATTTCATTTTCTATATATAATATTCCTTTATCGACATCCTCTTTATCCTCTTGTGCATTCAAAATGAGGATAGGGCATAAAAAAAATATTATTAATAATCTTTTTGTCATGGATATTATAATATAATATTAACTTTTCCACCTAAAATCCATAATGCACCATCTAGAAACTTAATACTTTTTGGTT
>JAHDBK010000264.1 GCA_020630455.1 Saprospiraceae bacterium | reverse complement strand
TACCAAAGCGTTATATCTTCGTTGACTATGAAAACCTCCAAAAAGTAAAATTCAGTAAATTGGGGAAAGTATGTAATAAAGTGTTTATTTTTATAAATGCTCATGAAGAAAAAATCCCTTTTGATATGGTTTTACAAGCTCAAAAAATGGGCAAAAGGGTAAAGTGGATTTCGGCTGAGGAAAATGAAGATTACGGCTTTGATTTACATATGTCTTTTTTAATGGGTGCCTTACACCAAAAAGTAGATAAAAATATTGAGTTTGCTATTCTTTCTGATAATAAAACTTTTGATGAACTTGTTGAATTTATTAACGAAACGGGTAGAATTTGCCTACGAGTAAAAACTAAGAAAAAAAAGAAAGAAAAATTCATGGAGTTTAGTGAAGAAGAACTTAAAATTCCTCAATTAGAAGATACGGATGATTTAGCCCACCCTATCAAAGATGGTAAATCACCTTCATTATAAACTAGGGAGTTCAAACCAATTCTCCAAGTATTTATAAAGACTTTTTGTTATTAAAATCATTTTAGGATGCTTTGATGAGTCTAGCCAATGCAGTAGATTCATCATATTTGCTTCGCTCATTGCAGTACATCCATGAGTGCCTTTTCCTTTGTCTCTCCACAAATGAATAAATATGCAAGAACCTTTTCCTTTTTGGACTGGATTTTGATTATAATCAACCACTATACCCCATTTGTACAAATCGTCATTGCGTAGCATTTTTTCAGCAGATGTCCAAGTCTTTTCCAAATTAGAAGCATCAATTATTTGATTATACAAAACATCATTAACATCATCAACACAGAGGTCTTTTGAAGTGACTTTTTGGTAAGGCATTTTGATAAAATTGGCTTCAGATTCTTCAGCATAACCATAAGTTGATATTAAATTAAAAATACCCGCAGGTGCTTTGCCATCTCCTTCCTTTTTTTGAATACCTAAAGTAAGTGTTTCATCTAATTCACTAGTCCCCCAAGCACTACCATTTTTACCAATATTAATAGCAATTGGTTCATTCTTAAAAGTCCATTTATCTGTTTGATTCTCTAAAAGGCGTAATTGTCCTTCTACCGCATTTTCATTCTCAACTACAACTAATACAATTTGACTACTATTGAGAAAGGGATTTCTAGCAGGCTGCACTCCTTTTTTGATATACATTTTAGTACTATCCATATCTATATTGGCTTGAATTTGATGTAGGGATTCTATTTCTGAATTGATTGGCTCTTGCTTTTCTTTTTTAGTAGTATTACAAGAAAAAAGAATGGTGACAATCATTGACATTATAAAAAAATACAATCTCATCTTCTCTACCTTATGCCTATAAAATCTGATTGGTATGGTCTTTAGTTTTGACCTTTTGAATAATGTCTTCTATAATTCCATTTTCATCAATAATAAATGTCGTGCGATGTACTCCATCATATTCTCTTCCCATGAACTTTTTCAAGCCCCAAATACCATAAGCCTTAATCGTTTCTAAGTCTGTATCTGCTAATAAATCAAAAGGCAATTCATTTTTATTAATAAAATTGACATGTCTCTTTACAGAATCAGGACTTACTCCTAAGATTTGGTAACCATTATTCAATAATTGTTGATAATTGTCTCTCAAATTGCAGGCTTGAGCCGTACAACCTGGAGTACTGTCTTTTGGATAGAAATATAATACTAATTTTTTGCCTTGATAATCTGATAATTGAACGGTTTCTCCTGATTGGATAATTCCTTTGAAATCTGGAGCTTTATCCCCTTTTTCTAAATGTGTCATTCTTTTTTTCGCCAAAGATATAGAATGTAATAGACTTTACTGCGAATTATTGATTATAAGCACTAAATTTTCTTTTATTTTAATATTAATAAATATATTTACATGAATATGTGAATAACATGTTTAAGAGTATGTTTAAAAAATTTATCACAATGAGAATCAATAGATTGAGATTTTGGCGAAATAAATATTTTTGAGTTTATCGGGATAAACAATAAAATATTTATAAAGACAAGTTCTTAATATATTGATTTTCATAAAGATTAAAATTTAAACATGCTCTAAATATCAAAACGAAAACAATAAACTAAAATGGGGTTATTTAGCAGATTAAGACAAAGGATTCGTTTGTTCATTAAAAAAATTATCAAACAAGATAGCGCCGAACTTCTTGAAGCGGTAAGAAAGCAAAAAGAATTGCCCATCAATAATTGGACTGTTGATTTTTTAGAGTCCAAAAGAAATGTTCAAGATAAAGAAGCAGATGAAGTGATTGCCAAAATTTTTGATAAAAGCAATCCTGAAGCCATCAATTCTTTTTATCATTATATTCATAGAACCAGTGAAACATTACCAGATGATTTACCAGATTATATAAAAAATTATTTTAATAATAATGTTGCATTACCTGAATGGACGAATCCATTATTATTAAAAAAAGCAGAAGAATTTTATATGGATCATGGTGGGATTATCTCTTTAGTTTTATGTACTAAAAGCCTGCCCGAATGCTATGCCTGTGCAAAAGGAGCTCAGGTTTTATATGAAACAGGTAGATTAAGCGAAAAAAACGGTAGTTTACAAGCATTTACAAGGAGAATTGCAGAAACATCTCAATTTATTATCAATGTCATGTCACCTAGGGCATTAAATGCCAATGGTTTAGGAATTCGTTCTGCTCAAAAAATTAGATTAATCCACGCTGCGATAAGGCATTATATTCATAAGAAAGGATGGGATACTGAAAAATACGGCTGCCCTATCAATCAAGAGGATATGGCAGGGACGCTAATGTCTTTTTCAGTATTGGTTTTGGAAGGATTAGAAACACTAGGTGTAAAAGTTACTGAAACAGAGAAAGAGGCATACTTCCATGCATGGAGAGTTATTGGTCATTATATGGGTTTAGATGATGACTTATTACCGAATAATGTAGAAGATGGTTTTAAATTAGGTTATATGATTTTTGACAAGGAAAAAGAACCTTCAAAAGCAGGGGAAGAATTGACCAAGAGTTTAATTTCATTCATGTCTTTAAATAGACCTAGTAATTTATTGCATTTTGTAGTCAATGATTTGTTGAGGATGATGATGGGCAATGAGACTGCTGATTTATTAAAAGTCCCTAAAATCAATCAAAATAGTTCTAAAAAAGTAGATACAATTTTTAAGAAATTTTTGGGAGGATGGGAAAATATGTTGACAAGACACCAATTATTACAAAAAATGAGGCGACCATTAAGTAAGGTGCTACTGAATGGCATGTTGAGAATGATGAACCAAGGCGAAAAAATCAAGTTTTTTATTCCTCCATCGCTTCAAAAAGATTGGGGATTGAATGAAGAAAATAAGGTTTAAGTATTGAATCCGATTTTATGATTTTCTTGCTTTTCAAAGCTTTTTTCTTTTAACATAAAAATATCAGCCAGAGTCAATTCTTCTTCTTGATTTTCGTGACCCAAAGTAGTCAAAAGAGCATTAGTTTTATCCTTAGATAAAGCTTTGAATTCATAATTAGCAATCATTCTTCCTTTTCTAAATAAGGCACTATCTATATTATTCATATCTGAATTGAAAGTACAAATCACTTTAATATTCAAGTAATCACTAAAAAGTCCATCAGTGAGTTGAAGAATAGTAGAGACTACCGAGTTTTCTTCTTGTATATCTCTTGACATGACCACTTTTTCCGCATCTTCTATTACTAAAACAGAGTCCTTGTGTTTTATAAGAAAAGAAATAAACTGGGGTTGGAGTAATTCGTGTACAAAATCATTTTGTATGAATATAAAATTCTTTTTATTGAATTTTGAAATCAAGTTTTTAATATAGGTTGTTTTGCCTGCACCGGGAATGCCATGCAATAAAATCAAACCAGAGCGATTTTCATTCATTGAATTATTAATAATCTCATCTACTTCTTTGAAATCATCATTATAAAGTGCTTCAATATCTAGTAAAGCAGTGTCCTTAGTATTGATATCTTTTGTATAAAAGCCCCTATCATTTTTGCTTAAAATCTTGAAGGTGGGCGTTTTCATTTCTCCAAAACGATACCTAAATTGATGATTAGTTTCAACTATCCAATTTTCTAATTCTTTATCTTCGCCATCATAAAGAAAATCAATATACAATTCATTCTCATCTAGTGAAATCCAAATAACTACATTTCTCGAAGTACTTTTAAATAAATACTCAAAGATAAAATCATCGGTAATCATAGAATTTTTAAAATCCTTGGTATTCCAATTTTTGAATACCGTTTCCATATCCAAATGTTCAAAATTAAGAATAGATAAGGTCGTCTCCATCATCTCCTTATTGTCCTTCATAGGAATTCTCAATTCCAAGCTAGAAGGTGGCATATTAAAAACTAAAGCAAAGTATAAATTCCTATCAAAATCGCCATAGGAATCATAAGCTTCTATCATTTTTACCATAATAATTTTGGTTGGTTTTGAATTTGAGTTATTAACGTATTGAGAGCTGGAAATAGTTTCATCATTATAATTAAAAACGATTTTAGAGTTTATAAAATAATTATAAGCTAAGACTTCGTTTTATCTACACGCAATATTTTTTCCATTTTACGACCTTTGGCGAGTTCATCTACTACTTTGTCTAAGTACCTAACTTGGCGAGTGAGTTCGTATTCTATTTCTTCAATTCTATAACCACAAATCACTCCTTTGATGAGGTGGGCATTGGGGTGAAGACTTGCCCTTTCAAAAAAGGTTTTAAAGGTCACTTTTTCATCAATCAATGCTTGTATAGTATCATCATCAAATCCCGTCAGCCATGTAATGACTTGATGCAATTCTTCTTTAGTTCTCCCCTTCTTCTCCACCTTAGTAACATAGTGCGGATATACTGATGCAAAAGTCATATTCGCTATTCTTTCATTGTGTTTTTCTGTAACTTTCATATTTATTTTTTTATAAAAATAATTAATTTGTATTTCAGAAATAATACTAATCCATTATTTAATCTTGGCCTTTTTGGGTTTTCCTTTTTCTAAAACTTCATAGCAAGTGATGACTACTTTATTTTCTAAATCGCAGACAGGTATAAGATTTTCGGGTTGAATATATTCTTCATACTCAATTATCATTGATTTTGTAGCCTGTAAAATTGCAACATCCATAGGATTTTCAAATTTAGAACCATACAATTGAGTTCCATTTTCTAATTCAAATAAAAACAAACAACCATTATCCATCAGTTCTATTAAATCAACTTTTACTCCATTTGGACATTTCTTGATTTCATCTATTTTTGGCTCTACTTCTTCTTCAGTGATTTGTTCGTTTACTTCATTTTTATCTAGCATATTCATTCCACAGCCCATTACTATAAATATAGTAATCAATATAAAGGAAGTAAAATATAACTTGCCAATTGAATTTCTTTTCTTTGATATTTTCATTTATTTAATTATTTTAAACTAGTTCAGCGAATTTTTTAAAGTTTTAAAAAATGATTTTATCTCTTTAAACTTTTCGTGCTTTTTATCCGTAAGGGTTATATTGGAGTCATCAACAATTGCTATTGAGATATATCCCCCCATATTTATTAACTTAATTTCTAAAGATTTTTTAGACCATTCATTCATTTCTACTTCTTTCCAATGATATTCATTATCATTTTTGCCCTTTGTGTGTTTTCCAAAGAATATATCCATTTTTTTAATGAATTCTTTGTTATCATTCGTGTTAAAATAAATCATTTTCACCACGGTATTATTC
>JAHDBK010000263.1 GCA_020630455.1 Saprospiraceae bacterium | reverse complement strand
AAAGTAAAATCAAAAGGAACAGATTAAATGAGGAAGTTATTTTTTGGATGTTACTTAGGAATAATAATAATCCATAGTTAAAATTGTCATTTAATTCAAATGCTTATTTTTATTTTTTGTCTTTCAATTGATTTAATAAATCCAAAGCAGATTGAATATCTGTAATATTTTGGCTTCCGCCCAATTTTTTAATACTTAAAGGATACAAAGCATTACTTGTCGCTTCAATTTCTACTTCATCGCCCTTTTTTATCTTAGGAAAATTTCTGAATGCAATAAATTCTACACTAAACTTATTTTTAATTGCTGGTCTAAAAAAGACTTCTATTTCTTGAGGTCCTGCTCCTGATTTATATAAAACACGTCCTACTTTTACTTGAAATTTGATTTTTTCTTTTTCATCAATATCCTTTAATAATTTAAAATAGTTATAAGAATTCATCAAGAAAAACATAATTAATGCACCAATTCCAAAAACCAATAAAATAGTTGGTAAAATACCTAACATATCCGCTAAACTTTGACTGCCATCAGATACTCTAGCTGCACTTCTATGAGGTATAAAACCCATAGGAATAAAACTCAATACTAAAATAAATAAAGGAATACCAATACCCGCTCCAAAGATAACAGGTTGAATTTTTTCTTTATACTCTCTTAATCTCGCCCGTTCTTCTAATGTCATTTCCATATTTAAGTGTTTTTTTAAAAAATAAAATAGATAAGTAACCAAAGTTACTAGTTGTTTATTAGTTTTAAAATATTTTTGTTTAATAATTATAATATAAATGAAAAAATACCTGCCATTCATCAAGTGGTTATCTCAATATCAAAAAAAAGATATTTCTGGTGATTTAGTCGCTGGTATAACAGTAGGTATCATGCTTATTCCTCAAGGGATGGCCTATGCTATGTTGGCAAATATGCCTCCTATTTATGGTCTATATGCAGCAACAATTCCTTTGATTATTTATGCTCTTTTAGGAACTTCTAGACAATTAGCTGTCGGGCCAGTTGCCTTAGTATCGCTCTTAATAGGAAGTGGAGTGGGTAGTTTAGTTAGCCCACAATCTCCCGAGTTTATTAGCTATGTTATTTTACTTTCGATGATGGTAGGAGTCATACTACTGTTAATGAGTATATTTAGGCTAGGGTTTTTAGTCAATTTCCTTTCTCATCCTGTCCTCGCAGGCTTTACCTCGGCTGCTGCCATTATTATTGGCTTGAGCCAAATGAAACACTTATTAGGCATTAATATTCCTAGAGGAAAATCTTATGAAACACTATGGCATATCATTCAAAATATAAATGAAACACACTGGATTACTTTTGCAATTGGTGGTTTTAGTATTTTTATATTAATATTCTTAAAAAAAGTATCAAAAAAAATACCTTCTCAACTTGTTATTGTATTAATAGGAATATTATTAGTTGCTTTGATTCCTTTTATTCAACAATCAGGAATTCGAATCGTTAAAGATATTCCAAGCGGACTACCTGCATTTAAAATACCAAATATAGATATAGCCACCTTAAAAATGTTATTTCCAACTGCTCTCACTATTGCTTTAATTGGTTTCATGGAATCCATTGCTGTTGCTAAAGTACTAGAAGCGAAACACAAAAATTATTCAGTAAACTCCAATCAAGAATTATTGGCTCTTGGTATGGCCAATTTCCTAGGTTCTTTCTTTCAATCATTCCCTGTAATGGGTGGTTTTGGAAGAAGTGCTGTAAATAATCAATCAGGAGCTAAGACAGGACTTGCTTCATTAATCAGTGCATTCATTATTATTTTAATTTTACTCTTTTTCACTTCTTTCTTTTATTATTTGCCCAATGCAGTCTTAGCTGCAATTATCATTGTAGCAGTAAGTTCTTTAATAGAAATAAAAGAAGCAAAGTATCTTTGGAAAACCGATAGAAAAGATTTCTGGTTATTTTTGGCAACTGCTTTAGGCACCTTGATACTAGGTGTTGAACAAGGAATAATACTCGGAATTGTTCTTTCTTTACTAATGTTAATATATAAGGTTTCTTATCCTCATGTAGCAGAACTAGGATACTTAAAAGAAGTAGATGAATATCGTAATATCAAGCGATTTCCCAATGCTATCCAATATGAAGACATTCTCATTATTCGTTTTGATGCTCAGTTGTTTTTTGCCAATTTAGAATTTTTCAAAAATGACATTCAAAAAAGATTAATAAGAAAACCTAAAACCCAACACCTAATCATAGATTTCAGAGCGATAGACAACATTGATTCTAGTGGGCTACATGCTATTCACGATGTATATACAGATTGTAAAAATAAAAATATTTCACTGTACTTAGTTGATGTCAAAGGTCCAGTAAGAGAGATGCTTAAAAAAGCTGATTTAGTTCAATTATTAGGTAAAGCACAATACTTCTTAAACGTACATAGAGCCGTAAATTTCATACAAGGCAAACCCATTCATCAATCAAATAAAGATGTGGTTTTACAAACCAACAAGTAGGAAAACTTTCCCTTTTTCTGCTTTTCATTGCCATTCGTCCAAAAAAAACTCCATTTTAAAGTCTATTCTGTACTTTTGTGCTATTAATATTAAATAATATTTTCATTATCAAAATCTATATTATGAAAACATTTTTTGGACGATTATTAGCATCATGTCTCGGTAGTACAATAGCAGGGGGATTCCTCTTGTTTTTATTTTTTGGATTAGTCGTAGGAGGTATTGGAAGTGCTGTAGTAGGTGCGTCGGGAAGCAGTTCATCTAAGAGTACAGAAGTAAAAAATAATTCTGTATTACATCTTAAACTAACAGGAGCTATTCCAGAACAAACAAATAATGTTCCTATGGGAAGTCCATTAGATTTAGAATTCAAAACGGGAAAATCTGTGGGTCTATACGACATGGTTCGTTGTTTAGAAAAAGCAAAAGATGACAATAAAATCGAAGGAATTTATATGGATATGTCTGCTACTTCTCTAGGAAGTGCAACAGCATCTATTTTGAGAGAAGCCTTAGAAGATTTCAAGTCTAGTGGTAAATTTATTTATGCTTATGGAGATTCTTATACTCAAGGAGCATACTATTTATCTTCTGTAGCGGATTCTATATTATTGCATCCATTAGGTGTAGTTGATTTTAGAGGTTTTGGTTCTTCTATTCCATTTTTTAAAGGAATGCTTGATAAATTAGGTGTTAAAATGCAAGTGTTTTATGTAGGAAAATTCAAGAGTGCTACAGAGCCTTATAGATATGACAAAATGAGTGAAGAAAACAGGCTACAAGTTCATGAGTACCTAGATGGTTTATATGAACATTTCCTTAATGATATTTCAAAATCAAGAAACATCACCGCTAGTCGCCTTCACGAAATAGCTGATGCTTATGAAATAAGAGATGCAGAAGATGCTTTAAATTTAAAATTTGTAGATAGAGTGGCATACAGAGATGAAATGATTGATTTATTAAAATTCCAATTAGGGTTAGACTCTGACGAAAAAATTCCTACTGTAAGTATAGCTGATTATAGCGAAAAGCTAAAGAAAGAAGTGGGAAGTGGTAGTGATAAAGTTGCCGTAGTTTTTGCAGAAGGAGGAATAGAAGATGGAAATGGTGAAGCAGGAAGTATCGGTGGTAAAAAATATGCTAAAATCATTAGAGATATTCGTCAAGATGATGATGTAAAAGCTATTGTAATGAGAGTCAACTCTGGAGGAGGAAGTGCATTTGCTTCAGACGAAATTTGGAGAGAAATCGAATTGGCTAAGGCCCAAGGAATTACTGTCATTGCTACCATGGGTGACGTAGCTGCATCTGGAGGTTATTATATCTCATGTAATGCAGATGCTATTTTAGCAGAACCTAATACCATTACTGGGTCAATAGGTGTATTTGGAATGATACCAAGTGCAGAAGCTGCTCTTAAAGAAAAATTAGGAGTAACCTTTGATACTGTAAAAACAGCTAAATTCGCAACAGGTATTTCTCCATTCATGAATATTTCTGCTGATGAAGGAGAAGTCATACAGGAAGGAGTAGATCAGGTATATGATATATTTCTAAAAAGAGTTAGCGAAGGAAGAGGAATGACTAAAGAAGCCGTTCACGAAGTAGCTCAAGGAAGAGTTTGGACAGGTAAAAAAGCCTTAGAATTAGGCTTAGTGGATCAATTGGGTGGTTTGGAAGATGCTATTAGTCTTGCTGCTGAAAAAGCGGACATCTCTGACAAATACAAAGTGGTTCAATATCCAAAAACAAAAGATCCTATACAAGCATTAATCGAACAATTAACAGGACAAGAAGTAGCTAAAATTCCTTTAAAAGAAGATATTATCAAATCTGAGTTAGGAGTAGAAGGCTACCAATGGTACAAAATGCTAAAAGATATCCAATCTCAAAAAGGTGTTCAAGCGAGAATGCTTTATGAGGTTCCTAAAATGTAGTTCATATCGTATTTAATATAATAGACGTTATTACTAATCCTTGAGTACTTTAAGTACTTGAGGATTTTTTTATTTATGGAACTATTTTTAATAGTAATTCATTAATCATCATTAAGAGCATGTTTAAATTTTAATCTTTATGAAAATCAACATATTAAGAACTTGTCTTTATAAATGTTTTATCGTTTATCCCGATAAACTCAAAAATATTTATTTCGCCAAAACCTCAATCTATTGATTCTCATTGTGATAAATTTTTAAACATGCTCTAAATATCAAAATAATGCAGGACTATACCGTTAAAAAAGTTAGACTAGATTTTTCAAATCAAGAATGGGAAGCGTTTTTTCTTTTTAGAAAAAAATGTGCTGAAATGACCAACAAGACCTTTTCTCACAAAGATGTTAATACTTTCAAAGAAATCATGTCTAAGCACATGAAGAATAATACTACTTATTTTATGCTTTGGGATAAAGGAGAAGAAGCAGGTGTTTTTTTCTTTGAGACTATTTTTCCTTATGATGATGAAAAGAAATTTAGTTATATGGGTAATCATCTCAACGATAAAAAAATCAAGCCCGCTCTTTTACCTTTTATCTTTAATGGTTTCATTGAACACGACCCTACTGTAAAAAGAATGGCCGTTAAATCTGAAAATGGTCAAAATGATTTCTTTGAAGAATTATTTGAAGTTGAAATTGGCGGTATTTCAGAATCTTTTGAATTATATATTAAAGATGCCAAAACAGATATTATTAATCATTGGTATGAAAATTCTCAAGAAAAATTCAAACACCTTAGGATGGAATTTTATGATGAATTACCCGATGAATTAATACAAGAATACGCTGATGTTTTCACAGAATTATTGTTTGATATGCCTCCTAATTCGGAATTAGGGGATTATCATATTACCGCCAAACAAATCAAAGAAAACCAAGAAATAGGAAAAAAAGCTAATCAGTGTTCTTACCGTTATTTAATTTTTAATGAAGAAGACAAACTCATCGCCAAGACCAATATTTTTATTAATAAAAATGATCCCAAAGCGGTCTATCAATATATGACTGGAGTGCTAAGAGATTATCGAAGACAAGGACTCAGCAAGTGGCTTAAATCTGCTATGTTCAAGAAAATCACAAGTGATTTTCCCGAACTTGAAAAAATAGATACCACTACTCACCCCGAAAATCACGCTTCAAGAGAAATGAGTAGACATATGGGCTTTCAAAAAACAGGTGCTCAAAAAGAATATTTAATTCCTAAAAATCAAATTCTTCACTTTTTGGAAAAATCTTAAAATTCTTATTATTT
>JAHDBK010000262.1 GCA_020630455.1 Saprospiraceae bacterium | reverse complement strand
TTTCAGCTTCATAAATATGGTGTCTAGCATCTAAACTTTGTCCACCTAAATTGATTGCTGTTTGTTTACCTTTTAAGTATTCGATAGGATATTTACCTACGATAGTATGTGAAAACATAAAGTTATCAGGGATGTTTGCGGTAAATGAACTTTTCAAGATGGGAAATTCATCATTTTCAATTATCCAATCCTCTAAACCTGCTCCATCTATCTGATAAGTATAGTGAATTATACTGCCTACTTTAACATTAGGCATAGCAAATGATTTGGTTTTTAATCTCTTAGTAACTTTATCTTTTAAAACATCTTTTTTGGTTTCTAATTTAGTTTCTTCCCATTTCCCATTCTCTAAATTAAAAGTAGATGCCTTTAATTGTTTAATATTTTCGTCTCTGTAATATGGGATTTCAATATTTGCAGCGTCATAACCATTTTTATCTAATATTTTAATTTTAGTTTCGATAGTCATGGTAGCTTGTAGACCTCTTTCAGGATTGAATTGAAAATCTAAAAAGCCCTTTTCTAATAATATAATAGCCCCAGCTCCAGGATGAAAATCACATTGGGTATAATTTTCTTCCTCTTTGCTAAAGTCTCCTAGTTTTACTTTTTGTGCAAATGAAAAATTGAATTGGATAAATAATAATAAAATTGAAATAGAAAGAATTCTAGTTTGCATGATAATCTTGTACTGATTTAAAGTATATTTAAAAATTTATCACAACGAGAATCAATAGATTAAAATTTAAACATACTCTTAGGTTTAAAAAATGGCTATCACATCAAAAATATTATTAAAGTGATGTAATAATATTTGCCTTTCACATTTATAAAGATATAGTTTTTGTAAAAATGTGCTTTGTTTTTTTTAAAATTATTTAAAAAAATAATATTTTGATAACAAGAGATAAAGAAATTTCTTTATTAATCTTCTTCTTGGGCTGCTTCAATAATATCTCTATTTACAGCAATAGCCGCGTTCAATTCAAAACCAATGAGTAGAATGAAAGCATTAATTTTGAGCCAAAGCATTAATACAATGATTACTCCAAGAGAACCATAGAGCTGATTATAATTTCCAAAGTTATTGGTATAAAATGAAAATATCCAAGAGGATATAATACACAAAATTGCTGCTAAAGTTGCCCCTGGTGAAAATATAGAAAACTTATTTTTTAGAGCAGGACCATACCTGTAAATTACCGATATGCCAAAATAGAATAAAAACAAAATAGCAAACCATTTAATCAGAATAAAACTCGCTTTTGTGAATTGATCTGCTTTGATGTAATTGGCTAAAAATTCTATTAAATAATTACCTCCTACAATTAATCCAACAGATAAAACTAAAGTACTTCCTAGCAAAAAGACAAGTTGAATAGATACTAATCTTTGCATGATTACATTTCTAGAGAGAAATGTGGTATAGTCATTTTTTTTATCAAATCCTTGTAATAATCCCATCATACCATTGGATGAGAAAAGTATGGCTAACATAAAACTGAATGATAATAAACTTCCCCTTGTCTTGTCTGTAATATCTCTAATGAAATTCATTACCTCTGTTGATAAGTTTTTGGGTAATATTTGTTTAAAATAGTCTTTTTCCAAATAATCTACAAATCCTTCAATAGGAAAAAATGGAATTAGGGTAAATAAGACAATTGTAGCTGGAAACAATGCCAACATAAAACTAAAAGCTATAGAATTTGCCCTTACTTGAAGTGCATTTTTTTTGAATTCTAATCTTAAAAAAACTAATATATCATATAATGGTACTCCAAAAAAACCAGGCAAACTCCTTTTTTTAGACCAATCTATAAGTCCAATAACCGTAGGATGCTCATTGAGAGCACTTTTAATTTCTTTAATATTAGGAATTTTAAATTTCATTAAAAATAACAAAAATTTGTTATAATTAGATTAAAAATCAATGTCGCCAAGAGCAGATTTTCCATCAATTCTTAAAAAAGCAAACTGTACGGGCCTATTTTCTTTCTTGCCATCACAGTCAACGTGTAATACATACCATGTACCTTCTGATTCCGTATCTGAATCCGTTTTGGTAATGCTATATTTAGTTTTATGAGGAATAGCTCTTTTAATTTTATTAATTACTCTTTGGACATACAGCATTTCATCTTCATTTTCTATTGTACAGATAGATTTCCACCTTCTTGATTGGTCTTGTCCTCTATATACAATATACTGACTTGCTTTTAAAATATTATCACTCCAGCTATATTTTATTAATTTTTTAAGTGTTTCTTGTTCTTTTTCAAATGATTTATCACTTATTTTATTTGAATTTTTTGGAGAACATGATAGTAAGAAAACTAAAATTAAAAATAGGATATTTAAATATTTCGTATTATTCATGATAATATTATTAATGAAAAATATAATTTTATCTATTACAAATGTAATAACATCTTATGAAGAATTTAAGAGTATGTCTATAAATCTTTGCCTTGCTTATCTTTCATAAAAAACTTTTCGTTATAACGTCTATTATTTAATACCTTTACTTTATGGAAATTAAAGACTTGTATAATCATATTCAAGAATATAAATTGAATGATTTTTTAATTGATAGCCGTCAATTGAAAAATGCAGGTCAAACTATTTTTTTTGCTATTAAAACAGATACAGGAAATGGTCATTTATATATCAATGATTTGTATGAAAAAGGAGTAAGGCATTTTGTAATAGAAGAAGAAATATTTTTAGAATATAAGGAAGAAATATTTATTTTTAAAGTAAAAAATGCTATTCAATGTCTTCAAGATATAGCAAAATATCACAGACAATTTTATCAGTATCCCGTTTTTGGAATTACAGGTAGTAATGGAAAAACAATAGTCAAAGAATGGTTGTTTCAGTTATTGAACCTTGATTTCAATATAGTAAGAAGCCCACAAAGTTTTAATTCTCAAATTGGAGTGCCTTTATCAGTTCTTCAAATGACAAATGAACATAATTTAGGTATTTTCGAAGCAGGAATATCTCAAAAAGGAGAAATGAAAACTATTGCTCCAATCATTGATTGTAATTTGGGCGTTTTTACTTCTATAGGTACCGCTCATGAAAGTGGGTTTAAAAGTGAAAAAGAAAAAATATTAGAAAAACTCCATTTATTCCAAAATGCTAAATGTCTCATTTATCCAAAATCAATTAGAGTAATTGATGATTGGTTGAAACAACATCCAGAGAGTAAAGGAGTTTCATGGTCAATGAGTGAAGAGGCGGATTTAGTCATACAAGAAATTGAAGAAAGAGAAAAAGGAAGTTTCATTCATTTACAATATAAAAATGAAAAATGGGGTTTTGCCATTCCTTTTAAAGATGAGGTTTCTTGCAATAATGCCATCATTTGTTGCCTAACTTTATTGGAATTAGGAATTGCAAAAGAAAAAATTATACAGAGAATGATTTCGTTACAATCAGTAGCCATGAGGTTGGAGTTGAAAGAAGGAATTAAAGGAACAGTATTAATAAATGATACCTATAATTTAGACTGGAATTCCTTGATATCTGGATTGAGATTACTCAAAAACCAAGCAGGGAATAAAAAGAAAATCTTGATTCTATCAGATATTTTGGAGCATCAAGATCATAATGAAGCATTGTATCAAAAACTATCAGAATTATTGATAAAAGAGTTTGAAATTGATCAGATAATTGGTGTTGGTAATGATATTATGTATTTAAATAATTATATTAATAATAAAAATATAAAGCGTTTTTTTTATAAATCTACTGATTTGCTCATTGCCAACTTAGATGAAATAGACATTGATAATCATATTATTTTAATAAAAGGTGCTAGAAAATTTCAATTTGAAAGGGTTGTTCAAAATTTAGAAAGACAAGTTCATAGGACTTATTTAGAAATCAATTTGAATGCTTTTAAGCATAATTTTAATTATTTTAAAAATAAGTTAGATAATGATACCAAAATAATGGTAATGGTGAAGGCTTCAGCTTATGGCTCAGGGAGTATAAGGATTGCTCAACTAATGGAACAATTAGGAGCTGATTATCTAGCAGTTGCATATATTGATGAAGGTATTGCTTTAAGGAATGCTGGAGTTCAGCTTCCTATATTGGTTCTTAATCCCGATGAAGAAGGTTTTGAAGCAATGGTGAAGTTTAAATTAGAACCTGAAATTTATTCATTAATACAATTAAAAAAATATTATCAATATTGCCAATCTAATTTTACAAAATGTCTAATACATATTAATATAGATACAGGAATGAAACGATTGGGTTTTGAAGCTCATGAAATTGATGAATTGGCATATTTTATAAAGACTCATAAGATATATGTACAATCAATTTTTTCACATTTAGTTGCTAGTGATGATGATGCTTATGATGAATTTAGTCAACAACAAATCAATCATTTTTTAGCAATGTATGAACAATTAAAACCTAGTTGTATTAACAAACCTTTATTACATATTTTAAATTCTTCAGGAATTTTACGATTCCCTAATTATCAATTAGATATGGTTAGATTAGGTATTGGTCTTTATGGTATAAGTACACCTCAATTTCGAAATGAATTGAAAAATATCAGTACTTTAAAAGCGAGTATTTCTCAAATTAAATATCTAAAAAAAGGCGAAACGGTAGGCTATAATAGAACGGGCTTAGCCCATAAAGATTTAAAAATTGCAACAGTAAATATTGGATATGCAGATGGCATAGCTAGAGCATGTGGAAATGGAAATTATTCTTTTGTACTAAGAGGAAAAAAAGTAAAAACCATAGGAACTATTTCAATGGATATGTGCATGATTGATATAACGGAAGTAAGCGATTGCAGGGTAGGGGACGAAGTCATCATTTTTGGAAAAGATTTGAGTATTTATGAGCTTGCAAAATGCATGAACACCATTCCTTATGAAGTTTTAACTTCTATATCAGATAGGGTAAAAAGAGTCTATATCCTAGATTAGATAATTACGTTCATCTAAAATCTGTCCTCCTTGACATCGAATTACCCGTCCAGTATAAGTTTCAATAATATTATAATTATGAGTTGCGAAAATGATAGTAATATTATTTTCTTTAGCGACTTGTCTAATCAATCTTACGATATCGTCGGCTGTTTCAGGGTCAAGATTTCCTGTAGGCTCATCTGCTAATATAAGTTGTGGACGGTTAAGCAATGCTCTAGCGATAACTACTCTTTGTTGTTCTCCTCCTGAAAGTTGATGAGGTGGTTTCCATCCTTTTCCCATGAGTCCCACATCTGTTAATACTTCTAAAATACGTTCTTCCATTGCTTTCTCATCAGTCCAACCTGTTGCTTTTAATACAAATTTGAGGTTGTCATCAACAGAACGGTCATTCAAAAGATTGAAATCTTGAAAGATAATGCCCATTTTTTTGCGTAATTCATTGAGGTTTTTCCAATTCAATTTACTTAATTGAAAATCGAGTATATTGGCTTTTCCTTTGCCCAAAGGTATGCCACCATATAATGTTTTTAGAAAAGATGTTTTACCGCTTCCCGTTTTTCCAACGAGATAAATTAATTCTCCTTGATAAATCTTGAGAGTTATGTCCTTGAGTACTTCAAATTCTCCATGACAAATACTAGTATTCTCTAAATGTATGATGACTTTTTTAGGCATTAAATGTGGTATGTTTAATAAAGTCGCAAGATAGAATATATTTTAATTTCATCCAATTCTATTAAGAAATGTTTCACATAATTATTTTTAAAATCTATTAGATGTTATTACGAAAAGTTTTTTATGAAAGATAAATTAGTATTTTTAATTAT
>JAHDBK010000261.1 GCA_020630455.1 Saprospiraceae bacterium | reverse complement strand
ATATTAAATAAATTTTAATAAAATAAATAGGCAAAAAGATTGCCATTAGAAAATTTTAGTTTTACCTTTGCATCACATTTTGCTAAACCATAATAAATTTTTTAAATTATGTCAAACGTTGCAGAAAAAGTATCAGAAATCATCCAAGATCAATTAGGAGTTGATGCGGGTGAAATTAATGCCGAGGCTCATTTCATTAATGATTTAGGAGCCGATTCTTTAGATACAGTAGAACTTGTTATGGAGTTCGAAAAAGAATTTGGTATTGAAATTCCAGACGAAGATGCAGAAAAAATCCGTACTGTTGGAGATGCAGTTTCTTATGTAGAAAGTGCTTTAGCTACAGGATAATAATTACGGTATTACTAAAAACGGAAAACTATTTTTATGTTTTCCGTTTTTTATTTTTTAAAAGCAAACAAACGGAAAATCATTTTATGAATTTTCTGTTTTTTTATTTTGAATAAAAACCTTACATTGTGTTTTTATTAGTTGATGTTTATATTTTAAACATATTAGATGTTATTACGAAAAGTTTTTTATGAATGGTGAATTATTATTTTTCGAAATAACATCTATTATACTAATTTAGCCTATATTTTATATGAAAAGAGTTGTAATTACAGGAATCGGAGCAATAACTCCTCTTGGAAATGATGTCAATTCCTACTGGGAAGGATTATCTAATGGAAAGAGTGGAGCTGCTAATATCACGTTATTCGATACTACCAATTTCAAAACTAAATTTGCTTGTGAAGTAAAAGATTTTGACCCTCAAGACTATATACATCGTAGAGAAGTCAGAAGAATGGATCGTTTTTCTCATTTTGCAATTGCCACTGCAGAACAAGCTATGCAAGATTCTAAAATAGATGTAGAAAAAATCAATTTAGATAGAGCGGGTGTAATTTGGGGAGCAGGTATAGGTGGTTTAAAATCTCTTCAAGATGATATTAGTGATTATGCTACAGGAGATGGTCGCCCTAAATACAGCCCATTCCTTATTCCTAAAATGATTCCTGATATTGCTCCTGGTCATATTTCAATAAAATATGGATTTAGAGGAATCAATTATACTACTGTTTCCGCTTGTGCTTCTTCTTCTCATGCTATCATTAATGCTTGTGATTATATCAAAATGGGCAAAGCCGATATTATAATTACAGGTGGTTCTGAAGCAGCAGTTTGCGAAACAGGAATTGGTGGCTTCAATTCTATGAAAGCACTTTCAGAAAGTAATGATAATCCGCAAACCGCTTCTCGTCCTTTCGATAAAGATAGAAATGGATTTGTTCTTGGAGAAGGAGGTGCTTGTTTAATATTAGAAGAATATGAACATGCAAAAAATAGAGGTGCTAAAATTTATGCAGAAGTATTAGGTGGTGGAATGACTGCGGATGCTCATCATATTACAGCTCCTCATCCAGAAGGTCTTGGTGCCGCTAATGTTATGAAATTAGCAATTCAAGATTCTAATATTAGTCTTAATGATGTAGATTATATAAATGTTCACGGTACTTCTACCCCCCTAGGAGATATTGCCGAATCCCAAGCCATTTTGAAAGTTTTTGGTGAACACGCGTACCAATTGAATATCAGTTCAACTAAGTCTATGACAGGTCATTTACTAGGAGCGGCAGGAGCAATTGAAGCACTTGCTTGTGTATTAGCTATTCAAAATCAATGTGTTCCACCGACAATTAACCATTTTACAGATGATCCTGAAATTGATAATAAACTCAATTTTACTTTTAACAAAGCCCAAAAAAGAGAAGTTAATATTGCTTTGAGTAACACTTTTGGTTTTGGGGGACATAACACATCTGTAGTATTTAAAAAAATTGACTAAAAATTCGTTTTGTTTTTAAGATTATTTAGAAAAATCTATAATTTATATTTCTCAAATGAGAAAATGCTCGTTCAACGAATGAGGAGTATAGTAGGTTATACTCCAGTCAATATATATTTATTTAGAAAAGCTTTTTTACATAAACCCGAAAAAATGGATAAATACCAATCCGCTCGAAATAATGAGCGGCTTGAATTTCTAGGCGATGCTTTTTTGGGAATGGTGGTTGCTGAATATTTGTTTTCAAAATATCCAAGCGAAGATGAAGGTTTTCTAACTAAAATGCGTTCCAAAATCGTAAAAAGAAAATCATTGAATCAAATTGCTGAACAAATGGAACTTCAAGATTTGATTCATCATTATAATGACGAAACCCATGTTAGCCCAGCCATGATGGGTAATGCATTAGAAGCCTTAGTAGGTGCCATTTATTTAGATGCAGGTTATCACAAAACTAAAAGATTCATTATCAAAAGAATGTTGAGAGGAGGATATTTGGATATTCATGAATTAGAAACTTATGATGATAATTATAAAAGTCAATTATTAGAATGGTGTCAAAAAAATAATAAAATTGTGACCTACACTGTTCTTGAAAAATATAAAGAAAATAAACGCGATAAGTTTAAAGTTGCCGTTTTAATAGATGATGAACAAATAGCAGTCTCCGATGATTTTAATAAAAAATCTGCTGAACAAACGGCTTCTAAAAAAGCTCTTCTTGACTTAAAAATCATTACAGAAAAAGATGTGGTAAATGGTGCTTTTTTGTAGTATTATACCAACCCATATTGAAAAAAAACACCTTCACTATAATCTAAAGATTTGAAATATAGTCAATTGTGGTAAAGTTGTAATGAATTATCCGATACGGATGCGTATTATTTTCCAATACAAAACCTAGAAAATATACTATCTAATAAATCCTCCGAACTTATTTCTCCTGTTATTTCTCCAAGATAATTGAGTGAATGGCGAATATCCATAGCTACAAAATCACCACTTATACCACTAGATAAATTGTGTAATGCTTGGTCTAAAGATTCAAAAGCTCCTTGTAATGCTTCATAATGACGACTATTAGCAACAATAGTTGAAGAAGTATTTAATTTTTCTCCAATAGCTAAATTATAAAGAGAATTCTTTATTTTATCTATGTTGTAATTCTTTTTGGCAGATACATTTGCAACGAAAACAAATCCTTTATTTTTAAATTCCTGATAGATTTTATCCCAATTTTCATTCTTAGATTTAGTCACTTGTTCCTGATTATAATGAGACTTTGGATGATCGTGCATTTCGTAATACATATCTTCTTTATTAGAAATAATGAGTACTTTCATTCCTTCTTTATACAGTTTTGATATATCTTTTTCCACTTCTGGAATATCCATTTTCATACTATCAAAAACATACATTAAAATTGCTGATTGATTGACTTTTTCTATAGTTTTTTCAATGCCAATTGCTTCAATAGTATCAGTTGCTTCTCTCAATCCTGCTGTATCAATTAGCCTAAAAGTTATGCCTTGTATATTCAATGTTTCTTCGATGACATCACGAGTTGTTCCCTCAATATCAGAGACAATGGCTCTATCTTCTTGTAATAATGTATTGAGTAAAGTAGATTTTCCAGCATTGGGACGACCTGCAATTACAGTATTAATTCCTTGCTTTATGGCATTACCTAATTCAAATGTTTGTAATAAATTTTGAATGAGTTTTTTTATTTTAATAATTAGATTTTTGAGTTTTTCTCTATCTGCAAATTCTACATCTTCTTCTCCAAAATCTAATTCCAATTCTATCAAAGCAGCAAAATCAATAAGTTCCTGCCTGAGATTTTTGATTTCATTAGAAATCCCACCTCTCATTTGTTGGAGAGCAATACTATGACTAGCCTCAGATTCTGATGCTATCAAATCTGCGACTGCTTCGGCTTGAGATAAATCCATTTTTCCATTTAAAAATGCCCTCATCGTAAATTCTCCAGCTTTGGCAGTTCTTGCTCCTTTTTGTATAAATAATTGTAATAATTGTTGAATGATATATTGAGAACCATGACAAGATACCTCGCATACATCTTCACCTGTATATGAATGTGGATTCTTAAAAATACTGATTAAGACTTCATCAATAATTTTTCCATCATCATTTTTAATTGTTCCAAAATGAAGAGTATGTGATTTTTGCTTGGATAAATTCTTTCCAAAAAAAACTTCATCACAGATTGATATTGCTTTATTGCCCGATAATCGAATTACTCCAATGGCTCCTTCTCCTTGTGGAGTAGATAATGCGACTATAGTATCTGATAAATTATACATGGTTCAAAGTTATGAATTATAATTATTTTAAATATATTGCAAATTTAAAATTCAACCCTATTTTTTTCGTATTTGTATCAAATTAATAATATGCATAAAAATTCCCATTGGTGCCAAAAATACTGGAAGTAACATATATGGGAAATCTAAAAACGCTAATGAAATATTGGGTTGATTTTCTCCCCAGACAATTGGAAAGTAATATGAAGAGGCAACTATAAAAGCTACAAATAAAATCATAGCTATTCCTACAATATTCCATATTTTTAAAATACTTAAATTATGTTTATTCTTATAAACAAAATATCCAAGAGGAATAGCAGTAATTCCCATAAGTACATCATAATTATATCCATGATAAGAAGCATGTTCTGGTAATATATTTTTATAAAAAGTATAAGCAATAATTATTTCTACAATAATTCTAAAACTTTGAAAAAATACAGTTTGATGTAATGTAATAGATTGAATAATTTTATTGTCTTTGTTTTTAGAATAAAAAATAATAAGAAAGCTTAGTAATGGTAAAATAATTAAAAGGGGAAATTTTGGTGGGAAATCTAAATTTTTTAAAATACCTATTTGAGTCAAGATAAAAATATAAATTAGCCATATTGCAATTCCTCCTGAAAAAATCAAAATATTTTTATTTACTTTTTTTGAATCATTGAAATATTGGTCTAGGGATTTTTTATAAAAATAAATAATGATTAAAAATATAATTATACTGTATAGTATATAAGTTAATTCTAAACTCATGATTTTATAGTTTTTTATTTTTGCTTTATTTTTTTACTAGCTAAAGACATAGATAATTTTCTAAATATTTTTGGAAAATGCCTTTTTATCCAATAGAACATCCTTGATTGAAATGGCAAAGCAATTTCAAATTTTTCTCTTCCTATTTTTTTAAGCATTTCCTTAACAGCAACATTTGCACTGAGCTTAGACCTATCCACCATTTTTTGACCAATAGTAATGGCGTCTCCACTTCCACGTGCATATTGCATTATTTTAGTTTTAATAAAAGTAGGCATTACCACAGATACTTTTACATTATATTCTTTCATTTCATAATATAAAGTTTCCGACAAAGAAATGACTGAAGCCTTACTCATATTGTAAGCACTCATTCTTGGAGGATTGGCAAAACCTGCCGCACTTGCTATATTGACAATATGTCCAGATTTTTGTTCCATCATTTTAGGTATAAAATAATAACAACCGTAAACTACTCCCATTTGATTGATACTCATCAACCATTCAAAATTTTCTAAATCATATTCATGAAAAGCAGCTCCATCTCCAACTCCTGCATTATTAATTAATAAATCTATTCCTCCGACTTGATTAATATAATTTTCTGCAACTTTTTCAAAATCATTTTTATTAGATACATCTAAATGATAGATATAAACTTTAGCTCCTAGACATTCTATTTCTTTAGCAGATTCTTCTAAATTTTCTTTATTAAAATCTACCATTCCTATAATCCAATTTTCTTGAGCTAAGTATTTGCAAAATGATTTCCCAATCCCCATTGCTGCTCCAGTAATAAATGCTCTTTTATTTGGATATCTTTTTGATAATTGTAACATTTTTTATTATTATTGTTATATTTTTCTTTTT
>JAHDBK010000260.1 GCA_020630455.1 Saprospiraceae bacterium | reverse complement strand
TTTAATCTTGCTTTAATGCTTTCATATTGGTCATTGCTTTTCTAAGACTATAACCTACTTTTTCTATAGGGTGGTTTCTTATTTTTTCATTAATATCAATCAATACTTTATTATCTACATGATTATTTTGAGTGAGCGATTTCCCTATAACATTGGAATCAATATTAATCATAAAATCTTGGAGTAAAGGACGACAGGCATGATCAAATAAATAGCAACCATACTCAGCTGTATCTGATATTATACGATTCATTTCGTATAATTTTTTTCTTGAAATCGTATTGGCAATAAGAGGCAATTCATGTAGGGATTCATAATAAGCCGACTCTTCTTTTATACCTGCATCTACCATGATTTCAAAAGCGAGTTCTACGCCAGCTTTGATAAATGCCACCATTAAAATTCCATTATCAAAATATTCTTGTTCAGGAATTTCATTTTCAGAAATAGGTGTTTTTTCAAAATGTGTTTTAGCGGTTTCTTCTCTCCATTTTAATAAATTATAATCATTATTATGCCAATCAGCTATCATTTCTTTTGAAAAATCTCCTGACATGATATTGTCCAAATGATGAACAAATAGTGGTTTCATTAGATTTTTCAATTCTTCTGCTAATTGGAAGGCTTTCAATTTTGAAGGATTATTCAACCTATCCATCATATTGGTAATTCCTCCTTGTTTTAATGCTTCTGTAATATTTTCCCAGCCTTTTTGAACTAATTTAGCAGCATAATTAGGATTAATATTTTTTTCTATCATTTTATCAAAACATAAAATGGAAGCTGTTTGAAGGACACCACAAAGAATCGTTTGTTCTCCCATCAAATCGGATTTTACTTCAGCGACAAATGAAGATTTCAAAACACCTGCTCTATGTCCACCTGTTGCCACTGCGTATGCTTTTGCCCAATCAACACCTGTTCCATTAGGGTCATTTTCTGGGTGAACGGCTATAAGTGTTGGAACTCCGAAACCTCTTTTATATTCTTCTCTCAATTCACTCCCTGGTGATTTAGGTGCTAACATTATCACAGTAATATCTTTTCTTATTTCCATTCCTTCTTCTACAATATTGAAACCATGAGAATAAGAAAGAGTAGCTCCATTTTTCATTAAAGGCATAATCGTTTTAACAACCTGAGTGTGTTGTTTATCTGGCGTAAGATTCAAGACCAAATCAGCAAGAGGAATCATCTCTTTATAGGTACCTACTTCGAATCCTTCTTTAATGGCATTTTTATAGGATTGAGATTGCTTTTTAATTGAATTTTCTCTTAGTGAAAATGAAATATTCAAACCAGAATCCCTCATATTAAGTCCTTGATTAAGTCCTTGAGCACCTGCACCTACGATGACTATTTTTTTATCTTTTAAGACATCGGTTCCTTTTTCAAATTCTGATGCGTTAAGGAATTCACAAACGCCCAATTGGTTCATTTTATTTGAAAATGAGATTTGATTAAAATAATTCTTCATCATGTTATTATTTATTTTCTGCTTCAATTGCTAATTCACTTAAATAATCTTTTAATTCTTTCATCGGTTTGCTAATAGCAACCCTCCCTGAACGAACAAATTCTAATATTGTACCGTAGGAAGCTAATTCATCAAATAATGCTTGTGTTTCTTCTTGATGCCCTGTTTTTTCAATAATTGTAAAATCTGGTTCTACTGTAAGAATTCTAGCATTGTGTTTTCTTATTAAAATTTCAGAAGAGCCTCCTTGTACTAACGAAGAAGTTAGGATTTTATATAAGGCAATTTCTTGATATACTACCTGTTCTTCAGAATGGTAAAAAGCCTTATAAATATCCACCTGTTTTTCTAATTGTTTTACTACTTTTTGAACAAGCTCTTCCGTTTCTTCCACTAGAATGGTATATCTATGGATTCCTTTCACTTCACTTTCAGAAGCAGTAATACTAAAGATGTTAATTTTCCTTCTAGTAAAGACAATTGTAACTCTACTTAAAAGCCCTGCTTTATGGTCTGTAAAAATTGATATGGTAAATTTTTTCTTCATCCTTTTTTTAGTATTGAATACTGAGTATTGAGTATTGAATATTGAGCAATTAGCGTAATTTTTTTTTATTTTTATTAATAAAATGAAAATTATTCTAGCCTTATGTCCGACACGCTCGCACCCGTTGGCACCATTGGAAAAACATTATTTTCTTTTCCAACCATTACTTCTAATAAATAAGAACCTTCATGTTCTATCATTTCTTTTAAAGCATTAGGTAAATCTTCTCGTAATGTTATTTTTTTACTTTCTATACCAAAACCTTTGGCAATAGTTTGAAAATCAGGATTAATCATTTCTGTAGAAGAATATCTCTTATCAAAAAATAATTCTTGCCACTGCCTTACCATTCCTAAAAATTCATTATTTAAAACTAAAATTTTAATATTCACTTTCGTTTGAAAAATAGTACCTAATTCTTGAATTGTCATTTGAAAACCACCATCTCCTATTACCGCAACAACAGTTCTATCTTCCTTGCCCATTTTAGCACCAATAGCAGCAGGTAAACAAAAGCCCATGGTACCTAATCCGCCAGAAGTAATATTGGATTTTGATTGAGTAAATTCGGCATAACGGCAAGCTATCATTTGATGTTGACCTACATCACTAACTACAATTGCCTCTCCTTTTGTAATTTTATTAAGTTGGTGAATTACTTCACCCATAGTCATGATTCCTGTTTCAGGTGATGTTTCGTTTTTAATAACTTTCTCAATTTCTTTTTCTTTTAAATCATAAAATTGTTGTAACCAATCTTTATGTTCGTTTTGGTTTACATACTTTAATAATGCTTGAAGAGATTCTTTACAATCTGCAACAATAGCTACATCTGTTTTTACATTTTTGTCTATTTCTGCGGGGTCAATATCTAGATGAATAACTTGGGCTTGCTTAGCATAAGAATTGAGATTGCCTGTAACTCTATCATCAAAACGCATTCCTATAGCAATTAAGACATCACATTGATTCGTTAATACATTGGGAGCATAATTACCATGCATTCCCAACATTCCTACATTCAAATAATGATTTGTTTCTAAAGCCGACAGCCCCATAATTGTCCATGCTGAAGGAATCCCTGTTTTTTCTATAAAAGCTTTAAATTCCTGCTCAGCTTGTCCTAATATGACACCTTGGCCAAACAATACAAAAGGTCGCTTGGCTTTATTAATTAAATCAGCAGCTTTTTTTACATTTTCAATGGCTAAAACGGGCTTTGAAATATAGGATTTAATAACATTTATTGGTCGATATTTAAAATCAATTGTATCAAACTGAGCATCTTTAGTAATATCAATCAAAACAGGCCCAGGTCTTCCAGATTTAGCAATATAAAAAGCTTTGGCTAAGGCTTCTGGAATTTCACTTGCTGAAGTTACTTGAAAATTCCATTTCGTAACAGGCATTGATATACCTACTACATCTGTTTCTTGAAAAGCATCAGTACCTAGTAAATGAGAATGTACTTGTCCTGTAATGCAAACTAAAGGAGTAGAATCTATTTGAGCATCAGCAATCCCTGTAATAAGATTAGTAGCTCCTGGTCCAGAAGTAGCAAAACAAACACCCACTTTTCCTGTAGCACGAGCATAACCTTGTGCTGCATGTATTGCTCCTTGTTCATGCCTTGTCAAAATATGTTTAATATCTTTTTGATAATCATACATGGCATCGTATATCGGCATAATAGCCCCTCCTGGATAACCAAAAATCAAATCTACATTTTCATTGAAAAGGCATTTTATAACTGCCTCTGCTCCACTTATTTTTTCCATATCAAACACCAATTATAGCGTACTTTACCAGTACAAGATAAAGAGATTTCTTTATTATTTTTAAAATTTATCTGTTACACAACCTTCAGATGCAGAAGAAACGGTATGTGCATACTTATACAAAACACCTCGTTTTACTTTTAAATTAGGAGCTTCCCAATCCAATTTTCTTCTATTTATTTCTTCTATACTTACTTCTAAATGAATAGTATTATTTTGAGCATCAATTTCGATAATATCACCATCTTTTACAAAGGCGATTAAACCTCCAACTTGTGCTTCAGGAGTAATATGACCTACCACGAAGCCATGTGTTCCACCTGAAAACCTTCCGTCTGTTATCAATGCTACATCATTACCTAACCCCGCTCCCATAATCGCTGCAGTTGGTTTTAACATTTCTGGCATTCCAGGTCCTCCTTTAGGGCCTTCATATCTAATAACAACCACATCTCCTTTTTCAACTTTTCCTTCTTTAATACCTTTATTCGCTTCAAATTCTCCTTCAAAGACCTTTGCTTTACCTCTAAAAACTAAACCCTCTTTTCCTGTAATCTTAGCCACAGCTCCTTCCTCAGCCAAATTTCCTTTTAAAATTCTTATATGCCCCGTTTCTTTTATTGGTTTCTCAAGAGGTAAAATTATATTTTGATTAAAATCTAAAGTTGGGATATCTTTCAAGTTTTCAGCTAAAGATTTCCCAGTGACTGTTAGACAATCACCATAAAGCAAACCCTTATCCAATAAATATTTCATAATAATAGGTACGCCACCAATTTTATGAATGTCTTCCATCAAATATTTACCACTAGGTTTCAAATCTGCTATAAATGGAGTTTTATCACTTATTCTTTGAAAATCATCAATATCAAAACGAATACCTGCCGTATCTGCTATGGCTAAAAAATGAAGTACAGCATTCGTTGAACCACCCAAAATACTCACTAAAGTAATTGCATTTTCTAAAGATTTTTTTGTAACAATATCACTGGGTTTGATGTCTTTTTTTATCAACTCCATTAGTTGTATTCCAGCTTTATTGCTTTCTTTTTTCTTATCTAAACTCAAAGCTGGATTCGATGAATTATAGGGCAAAGACATACCTAATGCTTCGATTGCCGATGCCATCGTATTAGCAGTATACATCCCTCCACATGCTCCTGCACCTGGAATAGCATTTTGAATCACTTCCTTATATTCTTTTTCTTGAATAGAGCCACTTACTTTTTTGCCCCAAGCTTCAAAGGCTGATACAATGTCTAATTTTTGCCCATGGCAGTTACCAGACGCTACTGTTCCTCCATAAACCAAAATAGAAGGTCTATTCAACCTCAACATTGCCATTAAAGCACCTGGCATATTTTTATCACAGCCTACGACTGTCACCAACCCATCATAATTTAAACCTTGTACGACAGTTTCCATTGAATCCGCAATAATATCACGAGAAGGCAAAGAAAAACGCATACCAAAAGTCCCCATTGAGATTCCATCACTCACCCCTATTGTATTGAAAATCAGACCAACTCCTCCATTCGAATTAATTCCCTTTTTAACATCAACTGCTAAATCATTAAGGTGCATATTACAAGGATTCCCTTCATATCCAGTACTTGCAACTCCAATTAATGGTTTATTGAAATCTTCTTCTTTAAGACCAATTGCATATAACATAGCTTGTGCAGCTGGCTGTGTATCATCTTGAGTTACTAATTTGCTATACTTATTAAAATCACTCATCTTCTATCCGATTTAGATTGAGGTACAAAATTAATAAACGTTCATTCAAAAACAAGGCAAATATAGCTAAAAAATAATACAATCTAAATCAGAAAATTATATAATAAATAAATAATAATCAATATTTTATATTAAAAAATATAAATAAAAAAATCAAATCTAAATAAAATAATTAAGCGTATTAAATTGATTTATCATCAATTTACATTAATAACCTCTATACATCTTCATAATAAATCAAATTCCAACAATTTGACAACTTAATAAAACGCCTAACGATACAGAA
>JAHDBK010000259.1 GCA_020630455.1 Saprospiraceae bacterium | reverse complement strand
ATTCTACATTTGACTTCCTCGGAAGAATAGCCACATCGCAGGTGTACCTGTCATTCATCGCAACCAAAAAAGAAAACAAACCAATTTAATAACAATAAAAATTTTCAAAATGAAAAACATCAATTTCAATCTGCTTTTAGTTTTTGCAATTTTAATCACAACGATTTCATGCAAAACTTATACGGTAAATTGTCCTCCAAAATTTAAAGTATATAAAAATCTGGAAGATATATTTCCTGTATATGCAAAGGATTTTCAATTAACTGTCAAAAATAGTTTAGACTACATGGATAAAATAACAGACACATTGGAAGTTGAGTTAAAAAGGGATGTTGTTAAACTTCGTACTGATTTAGACCAATATAGTTCAAGAATTGAAACTCTTACAAAATCAAATTACGCAGGTTATAGAGATGGGATATGTGATAAAGATATAAGAAAAGGTTTTCAGGCGTTTCAGAATAAACTGGCTGATATGACACTAAAAATAAGTGAATTGACAGCTTCTCTTGAAGAGAGTAAAGACCCATTCAAAACTGATGAAGAAAAAGTAGAGGATGCCAAGAAAAAATTTGAAGAGGTGAAAAAAATAATTCCAGTTAATGCAAATTAGAAAAATGATTATCAGCAATGAAAAATATTTTATGTATTTCAATATTATTTATCTTTTTGTCGATTCCAGTTTTGGGACAAGAACTAATAATTGAGACAGGTCAAAAACATGTTTTATCTGAACAGTCAAGGTTAGATTTGGATAATTTTGTCATGAAAGATAATTCTATTTTGATTATCGAAAAGACAGCAGAATTAAACCTTTATGCTCAAAGGTCAGAAATCGGTAAAAACTGTAAGATAATCGGAATTGGAATAAGTGGAAAAAATGGTAATGACGGAGGAGGTGGAGCAAATGGAGGCAGGTGTTCTGACGGAAATAAAGGTCAAGATGGTCAAGCAGGAACTAATGGAACAGATGGAGTTGATATTTACATTAGTACTAAATTTATCCTATTGGGGAATTTACAAATAGACTCTCAAGGAGGCAGGGGTGGAGATGGTGGATATGGTGGAAAAGGTGGAGACGGAGGAATGGGTAAAGCGTTTTGCGAGGGATTCGGTACTTGCAGAGGTGGTAATGGAAAAATAGGAGGAATTGGTGGTAATCCAGGAATTGGTGGTAATGGTGGCGATATAGTAATTGAATATGATGCGTCAGGAGTTACACCTCTATTAAATCAACAAAATAAAACAGCCAACAATTCAATTTTGACTGTTAATAGTAGAGGGAAAAACGGTTCGATAGGAATTGGTGGTGCAGGCGGAAAAGGAGGTGCAAATGAAAGAGAACGTTGTCCTTTAGGATATAAGGTCAATTCTGGAAGTGGGACAGATGCACCTAAAGCCCCTGATGGAAAAATTATTAATGATAGTTCTGAAAATGGAATTATATCAATCAAGCCATTCGGAAACGAAAAAGACTTTGATGATTCTAATCCATCAGAAGAAATAACTGAATCTTTAGGAACCGATAAAACAATTAAATATTATGCTTTGATTATCGCTGCACAAAACTATCAGAAAAAAGGAGTTCGTCTCTTAAAGAATCCAATTTCTGATGCGTATGATTTACAAGAAGTTCTCCACGAAAAATATTTTTTCAATGGTGGAATTGAAGTAGTGCCAGACCCGACAAAAGTAAAATTATCTACTAAGATTCAATCCTACTGTTCCAAATTAAACGAGAACGACAATTTGTTGATTTTCTATACTGGACATGGTTATTGGGACAAAGATAGGCATGCCGCTTATTGGATTCCAGTTGATGGATTACCAAGAAACTATGTAAATGAAGAAGGAGTCAAGGTTGTTCCATATTGGACATGGTATAATTTAGACGATTTGAAGAAAGAAATAAGATTTTCAAATGGTAAGCACATTTACATAGTTACGGATGCTTGTTATGGGGGAGCATTATTTGTCGACCTGAAAGACCCGTTTGAAAGAGCACCAAAAGAAATAAAACAATATTATTCATTAAAAAGTCGTACAGCTTTAACTCCAAGATTGGAGACAGTTCCAGACGAAAGTATTTTTGCATCCGAATATTCTAACTACTTAAAAAATAATAAAAAGGACTATTTGACTGCTACAAGAATTCATGCTGATATTGTTGATATTGTCACAAGACAAGTAAACCATTCACTAAGATATGATTACGTGCATGGTACAGGAGATAAAGGAGGAGATTTTATTTTCGTAAAGAAAAGAAGAAGGAAATAAGGCAGCGATGAACAAAGTGCAAAACGGCAATAGCCCCTATGCGGGGCTACTGCGTTTGCACAAACCGTTGTCGGCTATTAATATTAAAAAACATCAGAAATATTTACAAATGGTCTCTCTATGGATTCCATAATTTCTTGTTTAGCTGTGTTTGGGTTCAAAGTCAATAAATAGCCAAAAGATTTGATAATATGACCTAAGAACAAAAAACCTCTTCCTATAAAATAGGAACACAATATAAGAATGAATAACAAAACAAAAACCAGATATAAAATAGGTACGAAAATATTTAGTAACTATTCAGCATATTTAGTATTTGAAAACCAATTAGTTATAGTATCAAATAAAATTGAATTTTAAAAATACTATTTCATAAAATATTGGTAATCAGACATATGAAATATAAAATAATTTGATTTTTAAAGTTTGATTTTATTATAAAAAACTGATTTTCAAATCTTTGCGAATGCTGAATAGTTACAATATTTAGCAAAAATAAGTTCCTGATTGATGGTTTACTTTTTGACTTATAGATTGTTATCACAGCATCTTTTAAAGGCTTTATTCTGTACTGAATATAGTAAGTATCATAAAGTTTACCTAAAGAAACAAAATGACAGATAAATATATATGCATCCCTTTTTTTAATAAATTCTATATTTTTCATGGAATAAATTGTTAAAAGTGAAAAAACAGCCGACAACATTTGCACACATGGCAAGTGGCTGTGATTTTGGAATAAGGTTGCGCTCGGTCGAAAACAGGTAGTTTGGCTGAATCGGTTGCTTTCGGCTCTCTGCATCAGCCACGTGCAGGTGTGCCTGCATTGAGCGACATCACTTTTTAGAATTTTTGGTTAATCTTCCTCCCTCGTAAAAATGGAAAATTTCGCCTAATCGTCAGTTCTCATAGTTGACAAAAAATTGATAAAATAGAAATGTAGGTTAAAAAGTTTGCCAACCCTTTTAGTTTTTTGAAAACAGAGAATCTTAATAAAAAATGTGTCTAAATTTATTGAAAACCGCTTGAAATTTGAAAGAATAAAATTCTAAAAAATGATATGGAATTTCAGAAAATGGATTCTTTGAAATAAAATTGAAAATCGGATAAATTGCTTTAAAAAACGGGCAAAAAGTATATTTAAAATCGTCCGTTTTTTCATCTTGGCAGAATGATGAAATTTAAAAAAAATAGAAAATTCACGAATTGAAAACAAGCGGTTAAAATAATGTGAAAGACATATTTTTGATGGGAAATAAATGAATAATTTGAAGGAAATGCAGCCCGCAATATTTGTAAAAAAATGGAATTTGAAAATGCTTTTGTTTAGGTTTCTCACTCGCTGTCGAGTAAAACACGACTAAAGGCTTTCCATTTTCACTTGTACCCCAGTACACAGGTTCGGTCGAAGAAAATTATAACGTCGCTCAACATTGTACACAACTCAATGGCATTATCTTTAGCTGTAGTTTTCTTTTTCGGGCGAAAAAAGGTAATTTTAACTGTACTTTTTCAGGCACAACTTCCTCGGTGGATTATGCCATTTGGTTGTGTACCGTCGTTAGGTGCAATTACCAGTCATCAAGTAATTTTAGCTTTGAAATAAAAACTATGAAAATAAAAAAACAGTTTCCAGTTTTGAAAATCTTATACGTTATAGCATTCTCATACTTTTTTGTTGGATGCTTCAATAAAACTAAAATAGAAGTCGATTCTAATGTGGCGAATAATTTAGAATTGATGAATAGTGAATTTTATAAAGTACTTAATTGGTATGAAAAAAAAAGTATATTCAAGGGATTGCCCGATAAAATAGATATTAATAAAGTTCAAAGAATATACGCCAATTCTAAAGAAATAATAAAACAAAATGACAACCCAAAAGATGCTAGAGATTCCATTAAAAGTAATAATTTCAAATTGAGCAAGTATCTTAATGAAACTCTTGGGGAAAATGCTAGATGGGAAGGTGTAAGAAAAAAGGTAAAAATTGTAAAGAAAGAAATTGATAATCTACTAGAATCTTACGCTAACAATCCCAATATAGATTCATTCAAACTAAAAAAAGAAATTCTTATTAATACTGAAATTATGTTTAACTTGATATTTCAAATAATTTACAGCCATAAATTTGAATATGAATTGAATTTTGGGAGTCATGATGCATATGTAATTAAAAATGAAAATATGGAAAGTGGCATGGCTAAATTAGAGATTGGAGTATTTAATAAAGAATCAGATACATATTCTATTGAATTATTTTGTAATGATGAAAAGGTTAATATAGAAAATTCAAAAGCTACTTATATATACAATCGGAAAACGATGAAAGAAGATAGTTTGAAAATATCAACTAAAACAACTCACTTATTTAATGGAGTTCAAATTATAAATACAAATAAATATAAAGTAAAATAAAAAGCACCTAACATCGCACATAACTCAATGGCATTATCTTTAGCTTTTTGCTTTCACTTTCGGGGAAAAAAGGTAAATTTGATTGCACATTATTAAGTTTAGGTTTCTCGGAGAATAATGCCATTGGTCATGTGCAACCGTTGGCAGCAATGATTTTTAAATGGTTTTGGTAAATCATTCTAGCTCGTAAAAAGGTGAATTTCGGCTAGTTTTTCTAGCACATACTTGGGAAATATAAGCTAAAAAATATTGGTAAAAATTTCCCAACGCTTGATTTTTGTAAGAAACCCTTTTGCCTTGCAGCTAGTAAATTTAAAGAAAATGGTTTTTAAAAATCCGTTTTTAGTTTCGGCAAAAAGGGAAATGTCATGCCCACAGCTGCTTGTCATTTTCTAGTTTTTTTGGAGAAATTTAGAAAAGAAAAAAATTGTCTCTCCAAAAAAAATCTAGTAAGCCTCCAATTGCTGTTCGCATTTTCAATTCGTCTTTGCTCATAGTTTCGGAAAATAGAAAAAAGGAAATATTAGTCCTGAAAATATTGATATTTTAAATCTAGCAGCAAGACAAAAAGGGGGAATTTAAAAAAAGGAATGATTGATAAAAAGCCGTTTGATTTTGTCGGTCAGAATTGCTTTTTGAATGGTGAATTTGGATGAAGAAAATGGATTTCATCTTAGTCTGAATTGCTGAAAAATCCGTCAAAATCAAACTCAATAATTTGTAAATAATTGCTCGCCCTCAGATGATTGGTTTATAAAAAATACTTGTAAAAAAGCTTTTGTTGAGTTTCCGTTCTCGCAATTCGGTGAAAAATATGCGATTTATGTCAACAGTTTCATTTTTTCGGCTGAAAAAGATAAAACTGCTGCCAACACTGTACTCACTGCACTTTGGGCATTTCTTAGTCGTTCTGTTTTCTTTTCGGGCGAAAAAAGGTTATCTTGGGCTAAGTTTTTCACCTTTGAGTGCCTCGAAGAATTGCCCAAAAATGCGTGAGTACTCTCGTTGGCGGTAATTAAAAAAGAAAACACGAAAATGCACAAGTATTTATATACAATAGTACTATTAGGATTTCTACTAAACTCATGTAGTTTTCCAACGACTAAAGAAGCAGGAATAAAATATTCCACACGACCAGCTT
>JAHDBK010000258.1 GCA_020630455.1 Saprospiraceae bacterium | reverse complement strand
GTTTAAATTTTTAAATATGCTCTAATGTTGTTTTTTAAGATAATAACAAAATTTTGTTATTATTTTTGTTGTTTTGGTTTAAAAAATATTATTTTTGAAATAAAATAAATATTCATAAATAATTTATGGAGAATCCAATAATTGACCAATATAGGAGAATGTTTAACGTAGAGTTGCCAAATGGCGAGTCTATGGATGATTTTTTAGATTTTATATTAGCTAATATTCGCCCAATGAGCGAAGATTTAGTAGAAGTAGAGTATTGGATGAATAAGAGATGGATGGAAATAAGGGATGATTTGGATTTCCATGAAGATGTATTACATATTTTTGGGGAAGGGGGAGAATATTTAGTGTCAATAGATGGAAATATTTCTAAAGGAGCTTGGAGAACTTTAGAGAATACCAATACCTTAATTATAGAACACGGAGCTAGGAATGAGTTATATGACTTAGCATTTTTAAATAGTGATTATTTTATTTTAAAAAAGCATGGAAATCAAAGAAGAAAAGGGCAGCCCAAATATTTTATAGTTGGAAATGAATATAAAGTTAAAGATTTAGAATGGAGAGATGCAATGGAAGATTTGTTTAATATTTATAGGAATAATAGTCGGTGGACGACCTTCTTAGGAGTTGTTATTTTTTTATTAGCAATAATTTTGATTCTCTCTTTAGTTTAGTTATTATATTTTACCTACTAAAACCCAATTCCCTAGCACTTCATAATAATCATTATTAGGGAAAACTTTATTGAATTTTTCACTTCTAAAAGATACCGTTTTGTGTAGGTCTTTTTTTAAATGAGCTAATCGATTATATAGGACTATACCATTGGGATTAAGTAGTTTTTTTAAACTATACAAGAAGTCTTTAGTCTCAAATTGTTTAGGAATAATATCATCCTCAAAAATATCCATACAAATTAAATCAAATTGTTCTTCACAAATATTTACAAAGGACATAGCATCATTACAGATATAATTTACAGGAGATTTAAGTTCAGACAAGGTATATTTATTGGCTAAATAAATTACAGCTTCATCTATTTCAACAGCAGTATATTGGGCTTTTGTATTAAATTTATTTTCTAGCATAAAAGGAATACTACCCAATCCAAGTCCTAATAACAATATTTTTTTAGGAGCTATTTTTTGGATATTTAAACGTTTAAAGGCAACTTTAAAATTGACATAAAGATCATCATAGGAATAAATAGCATTTTTAGTAATTAATTGGTAACGACCTCTAGAATAATAAACATGTAACTCCTCATTGAAATCACTTTGAGTACTTTCTATGTGGACAGAACTGATGTAACTCCACCACTTTTTCCATCTTGGAAGCGTATTCATGATTTATTTTTTTTATCCCAAGGACGGAACTCTTCAGTGGTTTTTTGGATGGTTTCTAATATTTTAATATCATCTTCTGAAAGTTCAATATCTCTTCTTGCCATCATGATTTTAGCCGTTGTAAGAGCTTTGTCTAGTTGGTGAGAAATGAAGCCTGATGCCCCACCCCAAGAAAAAGAAGGTATGAAGTTTCTAGGAAAACCTGTTCCAAAAATATTACAAGCAACCCCCACCACAGTGCCTGTATTAAACATAGAATTAATGCTTGTTTTAGAATGGTCACCCATGATTAAACCACAGAATTGTAGGCCAGTTGGTCTAAATTTTTTAGCAACATAACTCCAAAGTTTTACTTGGTCATAGTTGTTTTTTAAATTAGAATTATTAGTGTCTGCTCCTAAATTACACCATTCAGCGATTACCGAGTTGCCTAAGTAACCATCATGTCCTTTATTTGAGTATGCAAAAAATACGGAGTTGCTTACTTCACCGCCTACTTTACAATGAGGCCCAATAGTTGTTCCAGGGTAAATTTTTGCTCCCATTTTTATAGTACCATTATCACAAAGAGCAAGAGGACCTCTTACCATACTACCTTCCATTATAGTAGCATTTTTGCCAATATATATAGGACCATTTTTTGCATTGAGAATAGAACATTCAACTGTAGCTCCTTTTTCGATAAAGATATTATCTGGGTCACCTATAACTTGATTAGAATTGCTAAGTTTTTGAGAATCTCTAAATCGAGTTAATAATAAGAAATCTTCTTCAATAGCCTTTTCATTGTACTTGAAGATATCGTATGTGTTTTGAACTCTAATGAAAGGAGTACTGCCTAAATCATAACCTTTTACACTTTCTAATTCTTCGTCATTCATTAATCTATTAAACTGATCAGCATTAAGACGAGCAGCAATTAGATCATCATCTTGTAAAAGAGCTTCGTTGATTTCTAGTTCACTGACAAGCCTCATGAGCATTTCAGAAGGGCATACTCCACCATTAATAACCCAATTGTCTTCAGATACATTAATGGGATATTTTTTATTGAGGTATTCTTGAGTGATGTATGATACTTTTGTTTGGCATCTTTTTTCCCATTTTTCACTAATGGTTAATATACCTATTCTAATTTCTGCTACGGGTCGTGTAAATACAAGTGGTAAAAGAGCATCTCTTTTCTCATCATCAAATAATATGATGTTACCTCCTGTAAGAGGGGTTTTAGCTTTTTTTACTTGTTCTTGCTCTTTTATTTGATCCATTGTAAATAATTATTTTCTAAATGCTAAAATAAATAAAAAGTCCCAAATCAAATTTGATTTGGGACTTTTTATTATATAAAAATAATGATAAAATTAATTATCACCATCAACTTTTTTAGCAAATTTTGAAAATTTAGCAAATTTCTTGTTGAATTTGTCAATACGTCCAGCAGTATCTACAAATTTCATCTTACCTGTAAAGAACGGGTGACTTGAACTAGAAATTTCAACTTTAACTAAAGGATACTCTACACCATCATCCATTACAATGGTTTCTTTAGTTTGAGTACAAGATTTAGTAATAAAGCTTTCATCATTAGATACATCTTTAAATACTACTAATCTATAATTTGATGGATGGATATCTTTTTTCATCGTTATACGATTTATATTTTTCAAAAATTAGGATGCAAAGATAGGTATTAATTTAATTATTTCCAATAATATTAAATAATTATTTGTCAAACAATTAATTATTTATCTTAAAAATGTAGTTCCACAGGAACAAGTGATTTCAAAACAAACATAATCACTTAAAAAGTCGCTATTAAAACACCCGCCAGTAATGTTGCTAATCGGATCTCCTGCGGATAAGTCAGATGGTAGTGTAGTGGGCGGGTCGCTAGGATTATAGTTCAAAGCGTGAACGTGATAAATATTTCCAATCGTTAAAGATGATGCAGGAAATGTTCCAACACTATTAGAAGCAATAAAATTGCCCAGATCATCAGTTAGTACATAAACTTGGGTATATGCAGCATTAAATCCAGATGTAGTAGCCATTATATTATCATTAGCACATACATCTGTAGGAGTACAAACACAATTAATAATATTAAAACAAACATAATCACTTAAAAAGTCGCTATTAAAACACCCACCAGTAATGTTGCTAATTGGATCTCCTGCGGATAAGTCAGATGGTAGTGTAGTGGGTGGGTCGCTAGGGTTATAATTCAAAGCATGAACATGGTAGATGTTTCCAACAGTTAATGCAGGTGTTGGGAATGTTCCTGTACTATTAGAAGCAATAAAATTACCAGAATCGTCGGTTAGGACATAAACCTGTGTATAAGCAGCATTAAATCCAGAAGTAGTTGCTGTAATATTGTCATTGATACATACATCCGTAGGAGTACAAACACAATTAATAATATTAAAACAAACATAATCACTTAAAAAGTCGCTATTAAAACACCCACCAGTAATGTTGCTAATTGGATCTCCTGCGGATAAGTCAGATGGTAGTGTAGTGGGTGGGTCGCTAGGGTTATAATTCAAAGCATGAACATGATAAATATTTCCTATAGTTAATGAAGATGTAGGAAATGTTCCTGTATTATTGGAATTGATGAAATTGCCAGAGTCATCAGTTAAGACATAAACTTGTGTATAAGCAGCATTAAACCCAGAAGTTGTTGCTATAATATTATCATTAATGCAAATATTACTAGTTTGAGCACAGCTTAAGATTGGACAGCTTCTTTCCACAAAATCAGTTAAGAAATCACTATTGAAACAACCACTACTTACACTACCTACTTGGTTAATGTTCAATCCAATTAGTGCAGAAGGTAATGGGTTAGGTGCATCACTTGGATTATAGTTCAGGGCATAAATCTTATAGGTATTATTGTCTGCAACAGCAAATGAACCAGTAAGATTTTGTGCGATTATTACATTGGATGAATTGGTTAATATATAAACTTGGGTATAAGCAGCATTAAATCCACTAGTGTTTGCACTTAATGTACATTGAGCTTTCATTTCTTTATTAAATAAAAGAAATAAAAAGATAATTACGAAATAATATTTAAAATGTATATTGTTCAAAAATAAAGAATATTTGTTATTTTTTTAATTCCAAGTTCCATTATTAGGGCTGCAAGAAACATTACAAGCCGCAGGGGCAGTGAATAAACTATTAGTAGTAGTGTTACAGCTATTGTCAACAGAAAATGTCGAAGTGACATTTACAGAATTTCCATCAGAAGTTAGGTTTGTCAATGTAACTGTCTGAGGACTTCCTGTAATAGGGAATGATTGACCGTTGACATCTAATGTTCCACTTGCAGGTGGATTGGAATAAGTTACGGTTACTTCTTGAGTATATGTATTCGTTCCAGAATCACAAGAAGATTGAGCGCCAGCTGTTAAGTTCGTAATACTACAGCTAGGGGCACAAGATGAAGGAGCAGTAAATAAGGCATTAGTGGTCATATTACAGCCTGTATCATCAGAAAACTCAGCGATTACATCAACGGTACTTCCATTAGCAGGTAAACTAGTTAATGTGACTGTTTGAGGACTAGAAGTAATAGCAAATGATTGTCCATTGACGTCTAATGTTCCTGTGCTTGGTTCATTAGAATAAGTAACCGTGATGTCTTGAGTGTATGTATTTGTTCCAGGGTCACAAGTTCCTTGACTACCTGCTGCTAGATTGCTAATGTCACATACTGCACAACTTCCATTATTAAAATTGTATACACAAGGTTTTACGTCGTTTGGATGAGCTTTAAATGTAATGGTTTCTACACAGCCTTGAACAGTGACTACAATGGTTGCAGTATAGTCATCATTAGCAGCATTAGAAAATGCACCATCATAATATTCGTAACTAATAGATGAAGGATCGTTTACATAAACATTCCAATCTGAATCGTTTGCAATAGAGTTAATATCTGACCCGATTAGACCAGTAAGTGTTTCAGTTAATCCACCTGTAGGTGCAATCGTAGGTGTAAAACCTGTTTGTACAACAGTAGCGTTTTGAGAAGAAGAAAAAGTAAAAACACTTCCATAGTAAGAGGCGTCAAAATTACCATATTCTAATGTGAAATTAATTGTATATGTAGTAGTGCCGTTACCATTGTCTACTGCATTTACACTATTTATACTACTATTGTCACAAGCAAAAGAGGAATAAATACTAAATGATAACAAAATGCAAGTATATAAAATCTTCTTAAACATAATTCAGAAATTAATTAAAAATAGAAGGGGTGTATAAAAAAAAAGTATATTCTAAAATTATCTTAATAAAAACGGTGGAATTAAGTTTGATGTGGTATAATAGTTTTACACAGATTGAAGTAGTGTAAAGTATTATTATAAAGGTTTATTCTTAATAAGTTTGGTTTTTATAAAGATTAATAATTAAATACACACAAATATAATTCCATAAATATATGCTCTATAATAGATAGTAAAATACTAAATATTTATAATTATATTAAATCTAGTTTTTATTA
>JAHDBK010000257.1 GCA_020630455.1 Saprospiraceae bacterium | reverse complement strand
CTAAATGAATTTGCCCAAACTGTTGGACCTGTTTCTTTCCAATCTCCTTGTTCTACAAAAATATAAACAGGTGGATTTTCTCCTTCGTTTGTTTTAATAAATTCAATTGCATATCCTTGATGACACATAAAAAGAATTGAATTTTCGAGTATTTTCTCTCCGTTAAAATTATTCCGATTTAGCAGACTAATTCCATGATTTTTGAATGTGTAGTCTTTCGGAACAATTTCCTCTTCTTTCCAATCTTCAAATGCTTCATCAGATAAATATTCGTAATAATAATCCGTTCCTCTCATTATTTGGCCTCCACTTTTACCAAACCAAAAAAGAAATTCTTTAAACGCTTTAGGAATTTTCTGTTTGAATTTTTGTTCCAGATATTCCACCTCTTTTTCTGTACACCCTTTAAATTCTCTTTCGATTTCAGGGTGCTTTTTTATGAACTCTTTTGCTTCTTCGAGGTACATCGTTTTTATTTTTTCTACTTGTAGCTAACGGAGCGGCGGCTTGCCGCCGCCACAAGGAATCGCAGTGGTGGTCGGTAAGCCGCAGTTCTGTTTTGGGGCTTCGTTACCCCAAATGCGAGCCGCCGCTCCGTTCAGTTCAAGGGCGAAGCCCTTGAACTGAACGTCCCGCATAAACGGCGTTGCCAGCTTTTGCTGGCAATGAACGTTTTATGCATTGTTCGAGCCAGTTTTCTTTTTCAAATTCTATATGTATTAATAAATTCAATTACTTCTTTTGTTCGAGCATATAGTGAAAATTTTGAATTTGCTGCTTGAACTCGTTCTCTATTAAAATTTATCCAATAAAGAAAATCGCCATAATGAATTAAGAATTTAGAAGATTCTTTAATAAGTATATTCATTTTTTGGATTCTATTTGATATTTGCTGTTGTACATCTTTATTTAATTCATCTAACTTTTTTTCCGAAAAACAAGGTGGTAAATCCCTATTGTCAAAAATTATCAAGTCAAATTCATCATCTTTCACATTCTCAAAATCATTTACACGAAAAACAGAGATATTTCTAAAATTTAATTGATTAAAAAAATCTTCAACTTTTTCGAGAGCTTCATATTCCGTAAATACTGCTATATGATTGCTTACCTCTTTATGAATAAATTGATTTTCAGATTCTAAATCCACTTCTTTCAATGTTCCAATGAAGTTTAGAAGCGATTCTCCTATTTTATTTAATTCAATATTGGCATTATTAAAGTCAATGGTATTTGCCATTTTTTGGTCTTGGACTTGATTAAATCTTCTTCCAATTGAAAGAAAAATAGAGTACTTTTCACTTTCTCTACTTAGTTCTTGTTTTAGTAGTGACAAGGAACTCTTAATTTTATTAGATTCAAATAAGTCTTGAAGTTTTTCTTTAAGTGATTTTAGTTCCATTTTACCAAATTATTTTATTCCAATTATCTTGTTTTAGACTTGCCTTTGCTGCTTTTCTTATTTCTTCTTTTTGATATTTAAAAATCATATCGGAAATACAGTTGTTAGAATTGGAAGGGTCAATAAATTTCTTGTCTATGAAAGAGTTACTCAAATATTCCAATACAGTTAAAAAGTTTTTTGCAGGTTGATTTTTATTTTTGTATTTCAAAGCTGCCAATATTACCATTTCGAGGTATACTGATGGAAATTTTAGTCCATTCAACTCTCTCCAAATCTTCAAAGCTATTATTTCTTCTTGTCGACCAGATGAAAGAATTTTATTGATATGAATATCAATGTTAGTTTGTAACCAAGAATCTTTTTTACTTAAATACAAACTATGATAATTTCTATATCCAGCCTGAATTTTGGCAGGTACTAAATCAATATCTAATCCATTAGTTTTGATTGCAATCGATACATTTTGTTCCCTTGTCTTGTATCCTTCAGATTTAACTTTATTATTCAAAGAATGGTAAACTTCTTTCAAGGTTTCTCTTGTATCTGATTTCAGAGATATGAATAAGTCACAATCTGATTTTCCTTTTATTGCAGTTTTTTTTATGCAGGAACCAGATAGTTTTATCTGAGAAAGCTGTGTTCCTGCCCATTTCCTAATCACATTTTTTATATCAGTCAGTCTTGTATCATAAAATGTGAGATTAGGGCTTTTCTTTTTGCGAATTATCTTTCTAACATATTCGTCTTGTGTCATTTATTTGTTTTTTTTAATTGGCTCGAACCGGCTCGGCTAAACGGCGTAGCCAGCTTCTGCTGGCTATGAACGTTTTAGCCTTTGTTGTAGCCAGTTTTTATTTTTTACCGTTTTCTTTCTTCATTCGCTTTTTTGCTTTTGTTAAGTACATCTTCATCTTTTCTTCTTTCCCCATTTCTTCATATAATTCGGCAATTCGATAAAGATTTTTTGAACTGATATTCTCATTGCCATTTTCTAATAACATTGATAATTCCGTATTGACACTTTTCTTTTTTCTAATTTTCTTTCTGCAATCTTTACAATTTTTAGGAATAGACTGTACCCAAAATTCTAATTCTTCATACCAATACTTCTGCTCTTCTTTACTAAAAGTAAAGCTATCATTACATTTCTCACATTCTCTTATTTTATCAAAATACATTAAATAAGGTGGATAATCGCAGAATTTTTGCTTTTCAATTTCTGATGTAAGTGCTTTCCCTTGCTCGATGCAACTATCGCATGCCCATTCAAAATGAGATAATTCAAATAATCTATCTATGCCCCCATGCCAAGGATGGCTTGAATACCAGAGTAGTTCTTTCTCCTTTATTAATTCCAATTGTTGATTCAGAATTTTAGTGACCTTTCTATTACAAGTACTTTTACAAACTGGACAAATTTGTTTTTTATTCGGTTTTTCCCCGTGAATTAACTCAGTCATTTCCGATATTTCGCTTTTCTTAAAACGTTTCATTTTTAATTACTTTCTCTCTTGCGGAATTAAGCAATTTTTTATATTCTTCGTCTAATAGTTCTGGTACTTCTTTTTCAATCATTGCACATAAATCCCAAAGTATTTGTTCTTCAGCTTCATGTTGAATTTCCAATTTTTCTTCATTTCTGAATCTTATCAGAAATTCTATTAACACTAGAGCTTCGTGATTTTCTAAATTCAATCTCATATTTCATTAATTGGCTACAACGGAGCGGCGGCTTGCCGCCGCCACAAGGAATCGCAGTGGTGGTCGGTAAGCCGCAGTTCTGTTTTGGGGCTTCGTTACCCCAAATGCGAGCCGCCGCTCCGTTCAGTTCAAGGGCGAAGCCCTTGAACTGAACGGTCTGTGTAGCTGGCGTGCGCCCGCATAGGGCGCATGAGCAGCTACACTTTGTTGGCAGCAGGCTTCTTTTTATTTTATTTCTTTTGATTCGACATACTTGTCTGCAAAATCTAAAATTGATTGTTTTGAATATTCCTTATTCTCCAGAAAACCGCTTCGCCACAATTTAATATCTTCCCTCAAGTCCGAAAAATTCAACTTCAAAAATTCTTCTAACTCAATCCTTTTGATTCGACATTCGTACAATCTTTTTTCGTCTATCCAATTGTTAGACTTATCATTTTTAGTCGCTGGCAACTTAATCGTTACTTCATCTAAATCCTTGAAATCTCTAAAAATTCTTGCACTTCCTTTGATAATTTTTTTAAATGCAAAGTATTCAGTATTTGCCCAACCCTCTTTAAATGAAACTATCTTCTTTTGATAATTTGAATTCTCTTTGTCAAAATATCCCCAATTTTGTTCACATCTTTTGAAGAATTCGTATCTCGATAATTCAAGGTTATTTATCTTTTTGTTGAACAGGTAATCGAGAGTAATTTTAACTTCTTTAAACTTGTTGAACTCAAGAATGTCTAATTTCAGATTTTTCATTTCTGCCCGATTCTTGGCAGCTTTACTGTATCCTTTATTTGTAATTATTAAACCGAAATTTGCTTTCGTATCTTCAATCATGCCTAAAAATGATTCAACAATCTTTACGTTAATATTTGTCGAAAAATATTTGCAATCAACAATTCCCAATATTTTATTGCCTCCAATTTCTCCTCTTATTGATATATCTATTTGCCTGTTAATTTTACTGTATTTACCAAAAATTTGGTCATCAAATTCGAATTCACAATCCTTGTATATTTTTTTCAATTCCTCGTGAATTTTTCTTTCGTATTTTCTCCAATCTTGTGACTCTATCGACATTGGTTTTTATTTTCTTTTTTTTGCTTGCTGCCAACGGAGCGGCGGCTTGCCGCCGCCACAAGGAATCGCAGTGGTGGTCGGTAAGCCGCAGTTCTGTTTTGGGGCTTCGTTACCCCAAATGCGAGCCGCCGCTCCGTTCAGTTCAAGGGCGAAGCCCTTGAACTGAACGGCTAGTGTATGTGGCGTGGCGGGCTTTTGCCCGACATGAACACATACACATTGTTCTGTCCAGTTTTATATTTTTATCTCACACTTATTATAGTAATATTCTTTTCTCTTTGGATTTTTACATCCAATCTCAATCGTATAATGTCCGCTCGGCAATCTTCCCTCAAAGTCTATTTGATTAATTCCATTTATAATTTTATGCGGTGCAAAAGATTGAACAATTTTATTATTTGAGTTAATCAACCAAACAAAATAATTGTCTATTAAATCTCTATTACCTGCAAAATTGAATCTAATGAAAAATTTAGATGAATAAATAGACTTGCTTTTTAATTCACAATTAAGCCCCGTAAAAACTGACCTATCGAGCTTAACATTATTACTCGTAAATAGTAATCCTCTCTTCGATTCAGATAGAGAATTATTTAACATTTCTGGACTTATCTTGAATTCAAGATAATTAACTGTTTCATTTTGAGTGCTGTTACTTTCAATCAAAATGGCTTCATCAGTAAGTTCGTCCTTGGAAAAAAAGAATGAATATACTGTGAAGCCAAGTGTTATTATTGCACAAAATGCCAGAATAATTTGCGCTAAGTTACTTTTTGGTCTCGTTGCCATTTATTATCTGGATTAATCTATTGATATTCTCTTGCTATTTCTTTAAGAGATTCGAGGCTACGAGATAAATTATCTAATGACTCATACATTTCTTTTGTGTATTTATCTATTTCTTGAAGAGCTTTGACATTCTCCTTTATCATATCTACTTTGATTGACAAATCGAGAACCTCAATCATAAGGGCAGTAACCTCTTTGCTGTATCCAACTTGTTTGAAAAAATTGTCAATCCTATCTTGTGAAACAGTATGATTTGACTCAAAATTTTTAATTTCATTATTGAATTCAGTTAATGTTTGAACAATAATATTTCTTAGATTTTTCTTAGTTTTTAATGCTCTTAATTCATCGTATCTTTCATCATTTGGACTTACTGTTCCAATTCGTTTGATTTGGTCTACAACCTCATTATATTCTTGCCCTTCTCTTTTTAATATTCGGTCAGTTTGTTGGACAATCTCTTTTGCATCCATTGCACTCCTTTGAATTGTACTTTTATGATAACTTTCATTTTGATTTATGTTGGAATAAACTTCGTGAATCTTTTCAATTCTTGTTTTAATAGTTTCTTTTGTTTGTTTTGAAAGTTTCTCTCCTGATTGTTCAGCTTGAATTAAATCTTCGGCAATCTGGTTTGTTTCCTGAATAGCCATTTCAATACTTTGAAACAATTCGTTTACAACTCCTTGAATTTCCGCAGTTTCTTCAGCAGCTTCTCCACTTATGTTCAACAATTCGTCGCCTACAAGTTGATTTCCATAGCGACCATATTGTGCTGAAACATTAATTTGTAAAATCAAGAATAGAAGGATAAATGAGAAAGTTTGTATTCTTTTCATGTCTATTTTTTTAGAGGTTGACTAAAATTATCATATAAACAATTCATATTTAGCTTTAGTACACTGTGTAAAAAGTTTATTTTAATATTATCTTAGTGTTCAAAAGAGA
>JAHDBK010000256.1:3455-5936 GCA_020630455.1 Saprospiraceae bacterium | reverse complement strand
TTATATTATTTAAAAAAAACCTTTTCGTAGCCACATTAAAATCATTATATTTGCCGAAAATTTCATTAAAATTAATATTAAAATTATAATATGAATCTTCACGAATATCAAGGAAAAGAACTTTTGGCAAGTTTTGGTGTTGCCATTCAAAGAGGTGTTGTTTTAGAAAATATCGATGATTTAGAAGCCAAGTATAATCAACTTAAAGAAGAAACAGGTACTGACTTTGTAGTGGTTAAAGCACAAATTCATGCTGGAGGTAGAGGAAAAGGTGGTGGAGTGAAACTGGCTAAAAATTATGACGAATTAAAAGAACATGCTGGTAATATACTAGGTATGATGCTTAAGACACCTCAAACACAAGGAGGCTTAGATGGAGAAGGTAAGCTAGTAAGAAAAGTATTGATGACAGAAGATTCTTATGCTCCTGATTTTGATGCTTGCAAAGAATTTTATGTTTCTATTATGATGGATAGAGCACGCAAGCAAAACGTAATTATCTATTCTACGGAAGGAGGTATGGATATTGAAAAAGTAGCAGAAGAAACACCTCATTTAGTACATAAGGAATATATTGACCCTACTTTGGGATTACAAGGTTTTCAATGTAGAAAGGTAGCCTTCAATTTGGGATTAAGTGGCAAAGCATTCAAAGAAATGACTAAATTTATCTCTAAATTATATGCCGCATTCTTGGGTAGTGATGCCTCACTTTTTGAAATCAATCCTTGCTTAAAAACAGCGGATGACAGAATCATTGCTGTAGATTCAAAAGTAACTATTGATGATAATTCTCTTTTCCGTCATCCTGACTTAGCGGCTCAAAGAGATAAATTAGAAGAAGACCCCGCTGAAGTAGAAGCTAAGGAATATGGATTAAGCTATGTAAAATTAGATGGTAATGTTGGATGTATGGTAAACGGTGCAGGTTTGGCAATGGCTACAATGGACATCATCAAATTATCTGGTGGAGACCCTGCTAATTTCTTAGACGTAGGAGGAACTGCTGATGCTGAAAGAGTAGAACAAGCATTTGATATTATCCTTAGAGATGAAAATGTGAAGTGTATCTTGATTAATATCTTTGGAGGTATTGTAAGATGTGATAGAGTAGCACAAGGCGTAGTAGATGCCTACAAAAATATGGGTGACCAAATCAATGTGCCTATCATCGTGCGTTTACAAGGAACAAATGCAGATATTGCTAAAAAGTTAATCGACGAATCAGGGCTAGAAGTAAAATCAGCTATCATTCTTCAAGAAGCAGCTGACTTAGTAACAGAAGCAATTTCTTAAAGAAATCTTATAAATTATATTAAAAAAGGATTTTAGTAGTATTTTACTAAAATCCTTTTTATTTTTATATGAAAAAATGACCATGAATAATTTTAATGTACTATTTATATTTCTATTTTTTAGTCTTTTATTTAATAATAAGCATAAGCATATTCAAAATGATGGAAATGTTAAAGTTTTAAAAGGGGAGGTAAAGTCTTTATCAGTTCTGAAAATGAGAATTTTCTCACCCGATAGCAATTTTAAAGAAAAAGAATATAAAGAAAAATATACATCTTATCAATATGATATAAATGGTAATTTAATCAAAAAAGAATATAATAGATTTATGTCTAATAAACCATCTGGTAAAACAGTTGAAAATTATACATATAATGATGATGGATTAATGATATTTAATGAAGAAAAGAGATTAGATAAAAAAGGAAATATTATTTCACATTATATAATGGAAATGGATTCTTTAGGTATGAAATCAATTATAAATGAATATTTTTCTTCTCAAGATGGTTCATTAATTTTAGTTAAAGAAAATCACTATATTGGTAATGAATTTGATTATAGTAAAGTCTACGATTCTCTTAATGATAAAGTTTATAATGAAGAATTTGAATTTTGGGATAATGGAAAATTAAAATATTCTAAAAGTTATATAAGTGATTACACAAGTATATATGTTGAGGAGGCTGAATACGATAAAAGAGGTAATCAATTAAATATAAAATCATATGAAGCTGAAACTGGAAAAAAGGTTTTTACAGCAGATTATATATACGATGAAAAAGGAAGAAAAGTAAATGAAAATTATTCAATAGCTCAAGCTGTTGGCTCAAATAATAAGACAATAACCTATGAATATTATGATAATCCTAAAAAGCATATTGAAAAAACTTATAGAAAGAATGGAACTCTTATAGTTACAAAAACTTCAATTTATAATAATGAAAATAGATTAGTTGAATACACAGAAATTTATCAAGGACACAATCAAAATGCTAATTTAAGAAGAAAGATTTTCTATGATGATGAAGGTTTAGTTAATGAAGAAAAGGTGTTTTATTCAAGCGCCTCCGTTGAAAATACAATTAAATACGAATATACTTATGATAAAGAAGGCAATTGGGTAAAACAAGAGTATATAAATCAAGATGGCACAAAATTGATTACCAAAAGAGAAATTGAATA
>JAHDBK010000256.1:0-3355 GCA_020630455.1 Saprospiraceae bacterium | reverse complement strand
GTAATAACATCTAATACGGTTTAGATATTTTTTTAAAAGTTTTAAAAAAATCTTACCTTAGTAGTCTTAAAGGAAAACTCCTTTAAGATTATTTTGTTATTTAAATAAACAGATATTTAAAAATGAAAAAATTATTGCTTTTACTAAGTGTTTTGTTTTTTCAGCAAAATGCTTACGCTCAAGCCCCAACTTGGTCACAAGATATTGCTTGTATAGTTTATTCGCATTGTAGTTCTTGTCACAATGATAATGGTATTGGTCCTTTTACTTTGATGTCTTATCAAGATGCTTATAACTATCGTTATGCTATGGAAACCAATATCGTTAATAGAACAATGCCTCCTTGGCCTCCTAATCAAGACTATAGAGCTATGGCTCACGCTAATTATCTGACAGATGAAGAAATAGCTACTTTTCAAGCTTGGGTAGCAGGAGGAGCTTTAGAAGGAGACCCCACAGAAGCTCCTGAACCGCCTGTTATTAATACTTCGGCAGGTATCGAAAACCCTGACGAATCAATTGTAACGGATCTATATGAAGTGCCTAGTATTAATAATGATTTGTATCGTTGTTTTATCGTTCCGACTGCTTATGGAGAAGATAAATTTATTAATCAAATAGAAGTATTTCCTAATAATAGAAACATTGTACATCATATTCTTTTGTATTATAATGTTTCTCAAGACCCTATTAATGAAGAAAATGCCGATCCAGATTATGGATATAATTGTGGTGGATCCTTAGAAGATGGTGACCATATCTTAATAGGGGAGTGGGTGCCAGGTTCTCGTCCTTGGACATTACCTGAAGGTACAGGTATTAGAATTCCAGAAAATGCCACATTAGTTATGCAAGTACATTACCCTGATGGTAGTGATGGACAAACTGATTTTATTACTATTAATATCAATTGGGAAGATAGTCCTAATCCAAGAGAAGTATTTCAAGATCAAACACTAGATCATATAGCAGATATTCAAAATGGTCCTTTGTTTTTATTGCCATACGAAACAAAAACATTCCATGAAAAATTCGTTCTTCCAGAAGCCAGAACTTTTTTAGGTACTGCTCCCCACGCTCATTTAATTTGTACTAAAATGTGGTCTTATGCAGTGCTTCCTAGTGGCGAAGTTATCAATATGGTTGAAATTCCAAATTGGGATTTCGATTGGCAAGGAATGTATTATTATCCAGAACCAATAATTTTACCTGCAGGCACAGAATTACATGGTTATGCCCGTTATCAAAATGATAATGATAATCCAAATAATCCAAATAATCCACCTACTTGGATTTCTTTAGGTGAAGATACAGAGGATGAAATGATGATATTTTTCTATTCTTATATGTATTATCAACAAGGAGATGAAGATATTCAAATGGCGGGTTTGACTCACGAACACCATAATGGTTGTAATGCAATTGTCAATTCAAATGAAGATATTTTACTTGATGAAAAGGTGAAAATTTACCCTAACCCTGTCACAAATAATTTGACTTTAGAATTGCTAAATTCTAATCAAAATGTTGATAATATTCAATTAATAAATCTAGATGGAAAAACAATTTTTCAAAAAAAATTACAAAATAATTTAAACTTTAACATTTCTAACGATATTCCTAATGGTGTTTATTTTTTGAAAATGGAAAATAGTGAGGGGCTATCCTACCCAATGCAAAAGATAGTGATAATGAGATAGTAACTTATGATGTTTTTTTTTAATAACTAAAAAATGTAAGTCACACATATTGTTAATATTCTCATTTTATATATATTGCAATTCGTAATATGTTGTAAATCAATAAAGAAACCGATGAATTAATTGTAAATAATTCATCGGTTTTGTATATATTTACTCACTGATTTAAGTCTAATTAGAAATAATTAAAACAAAAATTGAATTTCAAATACTCTAAACTATGAGAAAAAATTACTACTCTCTAAACATTATTTTAGTATTTATTTTTTGTGTCAATTACGCTACTGCAACATGGGCCCAACCAACAGCAGTCGAAGATAATTATCTTATAGAACAAAATAATTCTTTATCAGCTAATTTTTTAGAAAACGATTTAGCCAATAATGGTGGAAATTTAACTGCAACAACCATGCCAGTTGTTGATGTTTCTAATGGTAGTTTAACTATAAATACTAATGGAGATTTCAGTTACACGCCTAATTTAGGATTTAATGGTATTGACCAATTTACATATCAAGTATGTGAAACTGGAAATGGTTGTGCAAATGCTAATGTACAAATCTATGTGTCGCCATTAAACTGTTCACCTACAACTTCTAGTTTTACAGATGTTACCTGTGAATCGTGTTCAAACGTTTGTTTGGATATTCTACCAGGTGATATAAATAATTATGTAGTTATGGTTGACGGTGAAGAATATCAAGGTAATTATGTAGGTTGTAATACTGACACCTTATTTAGCTATAATTATTTTACTTTATTGGGAAGTGGTTCACAAGGACCATACTTATTGACAGAATGGACTGTAAATGGAACTTCTTTTTCGGGTAATTTTAATGACCCACAAGGTCTTACGGATTTAATGAATCAATTTGACCCAACAGGTAATTGGCAGCTAGTAGAATCTGCTTTTACTATTTTTGGAGGAAATCCAAGTAACCAATATGGTAATATGTTTATCGAAAACCTTGCAGGTTTATTTTCTTTTTCAGAATTAGAGTTGAATACATTTATAAATTCTCAAGGTTTAGCTATCTGTGTAGAACAAGGCAATCATCAGGTTGATGTAGTGCCGACTACTGGAGGTTGCCCTGAAAGTACAGTGAATGTAAGTATTCAATCTTGTAATAATCCACCTAATGCGGTAAATGATGCCTACAGTACTGACGAAGATACTGCATTTAGTGCCTGTTTTACAGATAATGATAGTGACCCAGATGGAGATGCAATTACTGTTAATGCAATAATTAGTCAACCTACTAACGGAACGATTACATCATTAAACGGTTGTAATTTTACATACCAACCCAATCCTGGATTTGTAGGGAATGATCAATTTGTATATGAAATTTGCGACCCATTCGGATTATGTGATCAGGCTACGGTTATGATTATGATCAATAATGTAAATAATCCGCCAATGGCGATAAATGATGCATATACAACAGATGAAAACACTTCAATTAGTGCTTGTTTTACTAATAATGATAGTGACCCAGATGGAGATGCTCTAACAGTAAATGGTATAATAAGTGGACCAAGCAATGGTACGATAACGAGTATTTTTGGTTGTAATTTTACTTATCAGCCTAATGCTGGATTTGTAGGAGTAGACCAATTTGTTTATGAAATATGCGACCCATTTGGACTATGCG
>JAHDBK010000255.1 GCA_020630455.1 Saprospiraceae bacterium | reverse complement strand
AAAAAAGTTGAGTTCAAATACTTCTTTTAATCGAGGGATTAAAGAATCTACGAATACGGTAATAAATCCCCAAAGGAAGAAAAGAGAGGTAATAATGATGAATGCGGTCGTATAATTTTTTTGTTGGTTCATTTTGTGATTGTATTAAATTAAGAAATTTAGAGTATGTTTAAAATTTAAAATATGTTCTAAATATAGTACTAATCATTGTCTCCACCAAAAAAAATGGTTTTATTATTTATAAAAAAAAGTGTCAAGTAATATTTACTTGACACTTTTTAAAATTATATAAATAAATCCTAGAAATTAGGACAATATACATTTCTTCTTTCTGGTCCACAGATTTTATACTGAGCAGCAAATTCGAATGCACCATTCATATTTGAAGCTGGACGTAATTTAGAGATATTTAAATCATAACTGAATCCAAAAGTGAACTGCTGATAATCAAAACGAGTTTGTAAAATCAAGGCATCACCCAAAATTCCAGAAGGTTCTTTATTAGCAATACGAGCCCACAGACCTGCTTGGAAGAATGAAGGATCTCTTTTGCTTCCTAAAACAAATTTGAATGAAGTACCTGGAATCACTTCCATAGATGGACCTTGCATTCTCATTAATAAACCAGGAACTAAACCTAATCTACTATTCAACATGAATTCACCACCACCGTGGAAAGTCAACTTACTATATAATGATTCAGTAGTACCATCATAAAAAGTAACATTCGCTCTATTCAAGTGATGATAAGCAATACCGAAATATACATTTTCTTCTTTATTGAAATTAGAGAACCACAATAAACCAGCAGATACATCTGCAAATAAGAAACTATTTCTGTCTAAGAAATTTTCTTGAGGGTCACCACCCATTCCTACTGGAATACCTTGACCTTCTCCATTATGTTGAGAACCCGTCATAATATCAGACAAATCCAAACGCCTTTGTCCAAAAGCGGCATCGGCACCAAATACTAAGTAGTGAGAACGAGCACGATAGCCTCCCATTCTTTTACTATAAGCAAATGATAATTTCCCTTGGAATTGACCAAAGTTCAAAGAACCCGCTTGGTCTCCCCAAAACGTAGCACCAAAACCGAAATAGTCATAACGACCTACAGCTAATTTTTGGTCATAAGCAATATTATACGTGTTATACGCATTATTTCTGATTACAGAAGCCCATTGGTTACGATAGTTACCAGATATACGCACATTACAGTTCATTAAACCCGTTAAAGCAGGGTTCAAATCCATGGGAGCCATGTAGAACTGAGAAAAGTGAATATCTTGAGCAGATAAATGAGTACTAACAGATAAAGTAGAACCTAATAGTACTAGACAAAAAGTAAGTAATTTTACAAATTTCATACGCTTCAAAATTCTTTGCAGATAAGTAAACTTGTGTTTAAAAATCATGTAAACAACAAATAATAAAGAAAAGTAATCCGAGAATGTTTTGACCAAATCCTCTGTAGTAACGTTTTTCTTATTTTATTTATTATGGTTTATAATTATCATTCAAAACATTTAACATATTATTTTAAAATAATCAAACAAATTGAATGTCACTAAAACCTTTTTTACACCTTTGTATTAAAATAATAATTACTCAAAGTAAATAAATACTTATCAAATTTCCAAGTAATTTTTAAATTATATTAAACTTTAACTTTTTGGCAAAAATAGAAAGGAGGTCAACATTATTCAGAACCCCTAAATTAATAACAAAATTTTGTTATCATTTAAAAGACAGGTGATATTCTGAGTACTTATATTTATAACAATTATACCGTTTTATTGAATATTACATCTATTAAATTTCTGATAGATTTATGGTATAAAAATGGATAAAAATTCAAAAACAATCAAATTTAGGCTTAAGAACATGTTTAAATTTTAATCTATTGATTCTTATTGTGATCAATTTTTAAACATTCTCTAATTTTCTAAGCAACCCAAAACACATTTGCCTTGTTCATTTATAAAAAATTGATAGGCATCTACTTCTACTTTTGCTAGACCACCAGAGAATCCTCCTCTTTTATGTTCATGTGGGAATGGAATAACTTTATCAAACTGTGGAGTAATATTTAGATTTCCAGAATCATTAATAAAACCCCATTTAGTTCCTTGTCTGACAGCTGCTAAACTTTCTTCAAAATCAAGACCTTCATCGTATTTGTAATCACAAATATTATTTCCATCTTTAGAAATAAAAGCTACTTTCATTTCTTTGTTTTTTACTTTGGCTAGACCATTTCTAAAAGGAAGAGCTAGGGCAAATTGGGGTTCTATTTTGACATTACCTTCAATATCAATATATCCCCATTTTTTAATATCATCATTATTAATAAAAGGTATTAAACCTTCTGAGTGCAATCCTAAATAATCAAATTGTGGTCTAAGTATCAGTTCTCCTTGAGCATTTATCAAACCCCATTTATTGTCTTTTTTTACAGATGCTAGTCCTTGATGAATATTATTAGCATCATCAAACTCTTGGCTCAAAGTTTCTCCTTTCTCATTGATAAATACTTTTTTTCCTCTTTGATTTTTAATCCAACAGATACCATTTTCAAATTTACCCTTATCCAAGACTTTGTGTTCTAGATTATTAATTGTTTTATTATTAATAATATCAAACAAAAACCATTGATTATCTTTAAGAACCCAAGCAGTTTTGTCTGTTGCTTTTAACATACCTATATATTTAGGTTCAACAATAAACTTGCCTTTGGTATCTATTGCCCCCCAAAATATTCTTTCTTTTACTATTGCCCAGCCATTTTCAAATTCTGAAGCATACTCAAACCAAGTATTGAAAGGGTTTTCTCCTTGAGGATTGATATAACCCCACTTTGCTGTCCCATCATCTTTTTCATAAAACACGACAGCTAATCCATCATGAAAGTGTTCTAAACCACTAATTTTACCGTCTACTTTTTGGGAAATATCTTCAAAATTTAGATTGTGTTGAGGATTACCATAATAATCAATAAAAACTTTCTCTGTTTTTTGTTGTAGAGAAACAAATTCGCCTATTATATGCTTAGATTCTTGTTGTAAAATGGGTTCTTCTCCTTTATCTGAAACAGGATTACATGCTAGAATTCCTAACACACAAAGCAGAATAAAGAAATAATTTTGAAAACTATTTATTTTTTTACGAGTCATTTATTCGAACCAACTATTCTTTTAAGGATTTGAACCAATCTAAGAGTGCTTTTTTATCTGCATCAGAAATTTTGGCATCAGAATGCATCATTTTATATGACTTAGGTGGCATTTTACCATCTTCTACCATTTCAATTGATTCTTCTAATTTGTGATTTTTTTTATCTGAATTATATGAAGCCCATTCTGAAAAGTTCAATTCTTCTCGACCATTTTTGATATGCCCTTTTATCCACCAAGACAAAGGAGTTACACTAGTGTACCAAGGATATTCCGTCTCATTCGAATGACAATCATAACAAGCATTTATCAATGAATTTTTAATATTATCATTTGTAGGATGAAGACTTAAAATATCGGCACTCTTATCATAAGTTGGCTTAGTCTTATCTATTTGAAAAAATTGAATTATTATTAATAATAAAATGAGTCCTATTCCTATCTTTTTTTTCATAATTAATTATCTGATAATGTTTCAGAAATATTTGTATTATATGCCATAATTGCAGGAAAAATTGCAGCTATAATCCCAATAATAATTGAAATTAAAAACATCCATGCTTCTTCTTTTAAAAACATCCATGCTTTAAATTCATAGCGATATTCTTCAGTCATATAATCTGATAAAAAGTGCATACCTAAATGGCTCAAAAGAATTCCTATCACATAACCAATAATTGCAATCAACAAGCCTTCTAATATGATGAGTAAAAAGAGCCAAGTTGGAGAAGCTCCTGAAACCCTCATTAATGCCAATTCATATTTTCTAGAACGCAAAGAATTGAATAAGGAAATAAAAATACTCAAAGCCGACACAACTACGATTATAATTCCTAGTAATCTCAACAATTTTTCTCCTTGCCCCATCATTGAATATAATCTTGCCATTTCAAAAGCAGGAGAAGCTGCTTGTAGGTCTGTATTTTCATTAATAAGTCTAGGAAAATTAATAACACCCATTTTATTATTAAAGAACAATAAAAGTGATGTCACTTCTCTACTTTCTAATAATAAGGAATCATTTTCAGGTGCAGGTCCGTGTTCGTGAACTGCCCAAACACTCTCTCTATTCGTTAAAACCAATTGGTCTAAGACATTCCCTTTCTTTTTAAGAATTCCTACTACCTTAAATGGATCACCGTGGTCGTGTTCCATTCCTTCAGCAAAACCATGAGAACTGTGGAAAGTGTCTCCAATTTTTAATCCTAGTCGTTCAGCAACTACGCCTCCTACTGTTACATCGAAGGTTGTCTCCCAAAGCTTTCCTTCTACCAATTCTGCTTCGTATAAGTCAGCATAATCGTGGCTTGTACCCACTATTCTGTATCCTTTATAACTATCTCCTAATGATAAATCAACAGCTTTGCTGACCATGGGGTTTCTCTTGAGGGCCTCTGCTTGTTTCAATGGAATATTTCCCGTAGGGAAATCAATATGAAAAATATTACAAAGAATTAATTGGAGAGGACTACCTTTTGCTCCAACTACACATTGAACACCTGCTAAGTTCTTTTCAAACTTATCCTCAATTTGATGATTAATTAATAAAATTAATGAAATTAAACCCACACCTAAAGCAAATAAAACAACACTTAACAATGTACTTAATTTGTTAGATAATAAGTTTTTAATACTTAAAGAAATCATATTCATAGTTCGATGCGGTTTTTAAAGTGTTCCTTTAATCTGTTATCATGAGTAACAATAATCAAGTTGGCTTTTTGTTCTGAAGCTTGTTGCTCCAATAAATCAATTACTTCTTTAGTATTATTATCATCAAGAGCAGAAGTAGGCTCATCTGCTAAAATAATATGAGGACGGGTAGATAAAGCTCTAGCTATTGCTACTCTTTGTTGTTCTCCTTGACTTAAATTTTGAGGATATTTATTTTTTTTGTCTCCAATATTCAATTTATTCAATAAGCTATTAATAAAATCAACATCTACTTCATCGCCAGAAAGGGACTGTGTTAATTTTAAATTTTCAAGAACGGTCAAAGATTTTACAAAATGAGGTTTTTGGAATATAATTCCAATATTTTGACCTCTAAAAGCATCTAATTGTGAAGAATTCATATCTGCCAATGATTGATTATCAATTAGCACATTGCCTTTCTGTATTTTCAAAAGTCCTCCTAATAAATGTAACAAAGTTGTTTTACCACAACCTGACTGTCCTAATAAAAGCAACTTTTCTCCTTTTTCCAACTTAAAATCAGGAAAGGAAATACTATCTAACAATGGATATGTATATGTTAAATTTTGAACTGAAATCATTCGATTATTTTTTTCAAAAGTGAAAATAGGTTTTTTAAATCTTTTTATAAAATTAATAATGTATAATCTTAATATTTTTTTAATAATAAAATATGAGTATGGAGTATTGAGAAAACAATTATTAAATATTCATATCTTCGGATAAGGTAATAATAAAAAAAATTCTTTATTATTAATAAATAAACTCAGCTATTCTCGTTTTAGAATTTATTTACAAAAATTAAATCTATTTAACTCTTGAAAATGGACTTCCTTTTTTCCTTGATGAAAAAAGAAAGAAAAAAATCAAGTGCTATATGTATTTTTTACGGCTACAAAGTTTGAAAATTGCTAAACAAAATAAAACTCGCTAAATCCAAAGAACTTATATAATAAGCAGTGATTATTTAGCTAATTTTCTTTGTTGATTAGCCTTTACGAGCTCAAACAGTATTTTGTTTTTATCGCATTTCCTTCACTTCTCCGCCTAAAATCCATAATGCACAAACTAAAAACACAA
>JAHDBK010000254.1 GCA_020630455.1 Saprospiraceae bacterium | reverse complement strand
CTAGCAATCATATCAATTACTTCTGTTCCCATATTATGATAAAGAGGGAGACAAAGAACACGTTTTGAAATTTCACTCGCTATTGGTGTGTTTCCTTTGTTTGTAATATAGTTTGCTTCACTTAATAAAGGATAAAAATACCTTCTAGGGTTGATGTTCCGTTTGTTAAGTGCTTTTAATGAAGCAAGTAATGATTCTTCAGAAGAAAAGATAACAGGCATATAAGAATAATTATAATGAGTAGTATGGTCTGTTATTTTAATAAAGTTTAAATTTAGATTTTCAAGTTTGTGATAATAATATTCGCACAATTCTTTTCTTTGTTTTAATATTTCATCTATATGGTTGAGTACTGCGAGCCCCATTGCAGCATGGAATTCTGAATTTTTACCATTGATACCTACTTCTTCAAAAGTGAGAGGACCATTATGACCAAAATTTCTCATCCAAGCCATTTTGTCAATCAACTCTTTAGAATTACAAAACAAAGCGCCTCCTTCTACAGTATGGAATATTTTGGTAGCATGAAAACTTGTGCTGCTAACATCTCCATATTCAAAAATGGATTTATTTTTATATTCAACTCCAAAACAATGAGCCGCATCATAAATTACTTTGAGATTGTGTTTTTTTGCAATAGCATCTATCTTTTCTACATCGCAAGGGTTTCCATAAACATGGGTGGCTAAAATTGCCGATGTTTTATCAGTAATATTTTCTGCTATACTCTTAGGGGAGATGTTTAAAGTATCTGGGTCTATATCGGCAAAAACAGGCTTACAATTTTGCCATACGATACTACTAGTAGAAGCGATATATGAAAAAGGAGTTGTGATGATTTCACCTTGTAAATCTAAAGCTTTGATGGCTATTTGAAGAGTGATAGTGCCATTGCTACAAAACAGAAGGTGTTTGAGTTTAAGAAATTCTTTTAATTTAATTTCTAATTCATTGACTAGTGGACCATTATTAGTCAACCAATTCCTTTGCCAAACTCCTTGAAGGTATTTCAAATATTCTTCTTGAGGAGGTAAAAATGGTTGTGTAACATTAATCATTAAATGTATTTTTAATTAACCAAATAACTTTTTTTTACAAAATACAGCAAAATTTTTGAAAAATGAAAGCCATAATTGAATAGAGCCTAAAATTCCCCATTTTCCTATATGTTTAAAAAAGTAGATTCCTTTACTTTGGAGCATATATTCATCGTCTATTTTTTTGTTGAGTTGACGAAGAGCATTATCGACTATTTTTATTTCTTCTCCTTTTAATTGGAAATAATCATAGAATGAATGGTATATATTTTTTTTATAAATCAATCTATTAATATTTTCTAAGGAAGCCCAGGTTCCTGTATCTGTAATTCTATAAACGCCCATTTCTTTGTCAAGATAAGATGCATGTTTACCATTTTTTAATGCTTCCAAATATAAAAACCAATCTCCAACTTTAGTTTTATAAATAAAATTATCATCTAATCTGTTAATTATTTCTTTTCTGAGAACTACGGTATTCGTTGCAAAAGGGTTTTGCATAAGTAAATCTTTAAAAAATATTTTAGAATGATTCTTTAAATTAGGGAAAGGCATATAAGGTTTTTTTTGTTTATAATTAGTGTTATTAGTTTCGTTTAAAACGTAAGCTTTGGCAAAACAAAGTACACAATCTGAATTGTTATTTAAAAAATTTACTTGTTCTTCTAGTTTTAAATCGTAATTCCAGTAGTCATCCCCCTCACAAAAACAAAAGAAATCACCTTTAACCTGAAGAAGATTATAGATAAAATTGAATCTACCACTAGGTTTATTATTAATGGGAATGTTATTCCTTCTATCATGTAAAAATAATCTTATTTTTTTGGGGTATTTATTAGCATATTCAATACAAATTTCTCTTGTTCCATCAGAAGAGTCATCTTCTCCTAGTAAAATTTCATATTTAAAAGATGTTTTTTGTTTTAGTATTTGGTCTAAACATTTGCCTATATAATCCTTTTGATTATAAGTTTGGACACAAATACTAATATCTATATCGTTTCCAACTTCATTAGGGTAATGTTGGACTTTATATTTTGCTTTAAGTTTCATTATTTAAATATTCTGTTATAAACTTCCAAGCTTTTTCACCTTTTTTATCTAGGTAGAATAAATTTGAATTAATTAGAGGAGTATTTTTTGATGCCATTTCTAATGCTTTTCTTTTTAAAACAACGTTATGATATAATTTTGAATTATCAATTATAGCATTACTTTTCTTAAACCATTCTCTATTTCTATGATTTTCAAAAGAGTAAAATGAAGTTTCTCCAATTCCTCTAAGGTTTTCCTTGTTTAATTTAATAAGTTTTAGAGCGGTAGAATCACTTAAATTTGGATAATTGTTTTCAATTTGAATGTTTTTATTTTCAATTTCAAGAATATTACTTAAAGTTATATTGCAGAAATTATTTACATCTTTAACAATTTCTTCAAAAGAGTAAATAAAAATATTTTCTTTCCCAAAAATAGAATATAATTGATTTTTACGCTCAATATAGTTTAGGTCAGATAAAAAGTTTCTGTCTTTAAAATTCCATGTCCAAATTATAAATTCATTAAATGATTTATTATATCCCATTCTTACTAATTCTTTAAATAAAGAGCAAATAAAAGAATATAATTCTCTTTTTATAATTATAATTTTTATATTAAAATGCTTATAAATATCTGATAATCTATTCCATTTTACAATTGTATCGTTTTGAGAGATGTCAAATTTAAAAGAAAGATGTTCATCTGAAATTACATTGCATTTATGAGTATTTTGGTCTAGTAGACTAGGGGATATTTTGACTTTGTATTTTTTGAAAACATCAAATGTTGCGTATTTAATTAAGTTTTCATGTGAAATTTCAATGTTTTTATTAAAATAAGCTAGATTATCATCTTTTTGGCCTATTCCAAGATAATTTATTTCTCTATGTTTAGAAAAGAAACCTCTTTGTAGTGTAGTAGATAATGATTTAGGGTAACCAATATGAATGAAAAGATTATTATTCATAGTCATTTTTGTTTATAATAGCAGGTATTGAATCTGGAGCAAATGTCATTATATCCTTTTTAGTGGCTACTTCATATCTTTCTTTGAAAGAATCGTCGATGAAAATGGCTTTTTCTTCATTTATAAATTTACTTTTTGGAGTGTTATTATCTCTTATGTGGTGAATTTCATCAAATAGGTCTCCTATACGATATTTTTCTAATGCTAATTTTAAATTTCCTCTATGTCTAGTAATCAGAACTATTTTACAATTATTATTAATTGCTTGATAAATAAATGATATAAGAGAAGTATTTATTTTATCATTAATAATTATACAATCATCAAAATCAACAAAAACTGATTTAAACGAATTATTCAAAATAACATGACAATTAAAGGCTCTTTCAAGGATAACGGGTGTTTTAAAATTGTTAGGGAGAATTTTAATTTTATTACCTAATCTTTGATGTAAATCCATTAATATAAAATTTATACCAATTATTCTGTTTAATGACATAGAACCAGAAACTCTCGATGCGATTTCAAGTAGTTTGTATTCTTGGTTTTTACTGATTTTTACTTGAAAAAACCATACTCCATTGAGTTTTAAGGTATGACTTATAATCTTTGCTATTTCATTTATTTCAGGTATTATAAAACTCTCTGATCTAACAGAGATTCCCATTCTAATTCTATCTCTAGATCTAACTCCAGTATAGATTACTTCATTTTCCATATTAGAAAAGCAATCAATAGTATATTCTTTTCCAGGTAAATACTCTAAAATTAAGTTGTTGGGGTATTTGGATTTTGCTAATTCTAAATCCTTAAAATTATCTATTTTTATAACATTACGACTTCCATAACCTATGTCAGGTTTTGAAAACAGCGGAAAATCAAAAGATTCTATAGTTTCAATTTCAGAATACATTTTAGGTGTTGGAATAAGATTTTGAAATTTTTTATATGTCAAGGATTTTTTTCTGATAATTGAAGCAGCATCTATATTGTTATATACTACTTCGCAATCTAATTCATCTTCGTGAAGTTTGAGTTGATATCCAATTTCATCCATAGCAGGGATGATAAAGTACAAATTATTTTCTATTATAACTTTTTTTAATGTTTTAATAAAGTTTTTATCTTTATAGAATGGTAAGTTCCCTATATATTTATTAAAAGCCACTTCACCGTAATCAGGAATGCTATTAAGTCCAATTATTTCAAAATGAATTGAATACTTTAATGCTCTACAAATTTCTAATCCAACTTCTGAACCACAAGGAAATATTCCTACTTTCACTTTTTTATGTTTATTCATATAGTAGATAGATAAAAATAATTTTTTTCAAAGAATGTCTTTAGTAGTTTAATTTTATAAATACTCTAAAAATTAAGGATGAATAAAGAATAATATAAACTAATACAAAGTTAAAATTTTTTAATAAAATAATTAATTTTACACTAATATTCGAAATATATGGGGATAGTAATTAAACAAAGTCTTAGACAAAGCATCATAAATTATGTAGCAGTAATTTTAGGCTTTGTCAATACAATAATACTGTACCAAATTACTTTATCACCTGAACAATTAGGATTGATATCTATCATTCAATCTTCTGTAAATATTATGCTTCCTTTCATAATGGTAGGTATGGGAGCTTTCGTCATTCGATATTATCCAATATTCAAGCAATTTCATAAAAAACATAATGGACTATTATTATTGAGTAGTTCTGCAATCATATTCTCATCACTTATCTTTTTTCTTATTTTTTACTTGTTCAATGATTTTTTTGTGAATTTTTTCTCAAAAAACAATGATAGTATTATTCCTTTTTTACATTTAATTCCAATCCTCGTTTTATTTTTTGCTTTAAATAATTTATTATTTAATTTTATTAATAATGAAAAAAAGATTGTAGTCCCCGCTATTATTTCTAATTTGTTTATAAAGATAGCATTGCCAAGTGCTTGTTTTATGTATTATTTTGAATGGGTTGACTTTGGTTTTATAATGTATTCGCTTCTTTATTTTCAAATAATTGTTTTAATAGGACTTAGTTATTATGCATATTATTTAGATATTTTTTCATTAAAAGCCAACTTTCCGAGCTTTACTAAAGCAGAAAAAAAAGAAATGTTCATCTATTCTTTTTGGGGATTTTTAGGAGGTGCAGGCGTTATAGTTTTACAGCTTGATATCTTAATGGTTGGCTCATTAGAAGGAAGTAGTGCAGCAGGAGTTTATAGAATTGCATCTACAATAATATTAGCAATTGAATTGCCTAGAACAGCTATGAGAAGTATATTGCAGCCTATAATTGCAGAGTCATGGCAAAAAAAGGATATGCAACATATTAAAACAGTATATAAACAATCGTCAATTAATTTGTTTTTGGTCAGTTTTTTCCTTTTTTCAGGTATATTAATTTGTTTGAATAGTTTATTTGGAATCATGCCAGATGGAGAGAATTATATTGAAGGAAAATGGGTGATTATAATATTAGGGATGAAAGCTGTAAGTGATTTAGGTGTTGGACTTGGAGGAATTGTTTTGGCATATTCTAGATACTTTAAAATAATTTTTATTATTGTTCTTGTAGCTGCAATACTTAATATTTTTTTTAATTATTTCTTCGTCAAACTATATTCTTTAGAAGGGGCAGCAATCGCTTCATTAAGTGTTATTATTTTTCAAAATGTATGTATTCTGATTTATATATTTTATAAATTGAGAATTCATCCATTTACGATTCATAATTTATATGCAATAATATTAGGATTAATTCTTTTATTCAGTTTTTATTTAATTCCAGATTTGTCTAATCCTTATATCAATATTCTTATAAAATCTATTTGCTTTACAACCGTATATTGGACAAGTGTCTACTATTTTAAGATTTCAAATGAAATAAATACCTTGAT
>JAHDBK010000253.1 GCA_020630455.1 Saprospiraceae bacterium | reverse complement strand
TGTATTCTTATTTTTAAAGTTTTATTAAAATCATAAAAATAAAGAAAATTCTTTATTTTTCCTTAAAATGTTTTTTTATTTTTTTAGCAATAGATAAGTTAGTAATTCCTTTTAATTGTTCTAAACTGGCTTTTTTTATATTATCTATAGATTTAAAATGTATTAATAATTTTTGTGCTGTTTTATCACCAATTCCATCTATTGTAGATAATTCTGTTTTTATGAATTCTTTAGATCGTTTATTCCTATGAAAAGTAATAGCAAAGCGATGTGCTTCATTTCTAGCCTGCTGTATTAATTTAAGCGATTCTGATTTTTTATTAATATGTAAAGGAACACTATCATTGGGAAAAAATATTTCTTCTAATTTTTTAGCGATTCCGATAACAGTTACTTGATTTTCTATTTGTAAAGCATTGATACTTTTCATAGCGGCCGATAGTTGTCCTTTCCCTCCATCAATAATGACGAGTTCAGGAAGTGATTTACCTTCTCTAAGCAAGCGACTATACCTTCTATATACAATTTCTTCCATAGAAGCAAAGTCATTTGGTCCTTCGACCGTTTTAATATTAAAATGGCGGTAATCTTTTTTAGAAGGACTAGCATTTTTAAAAACGACACAGCTAGCAACGGGTTGATTTCCTTGCAGATTAGAATTATCAAAACATTCAATATGTAAGGGAATTTTATCCATTTGCAAATCTTCTTTAAGGGTTTTTAAAATGCGTTCTGCATGGCTCACTTTTTTTCTTTTGAGTTCTTTTTCTTTGAGTTTTTGATTTTTATAATATAAAACATTTTTAAGAGACAAATCCAATAGTTTTTTCTTATCTCCAATTTTAGGAATAGTAATTAGAATATCTTTTTCTTGAAGTGGAACTTCAAAAGGGAGTATAATTTCAGGAGCAATACTATTGAACTTTTCTCTTAATTCTGGAATAGCTAAGGCTAATAAATCTACTTCATCTTCATCATCTAAATTGAGGGTAATTTCTTGAGTAAAAATATTAATTAAAGCTCCATTTACTATTTTTAGATAATTGATATATGCCATTTCCTCATCCTTGCCAATAGTAAATACATCAACATCTTTAATGGTAGTACTTACAACGGTTGATTTTCCTTGGTAGTCTTCAAATATTTTGAGTTTTTCCTTGACTTCTTGGGCTTTTTCAAATTCAAGATGTTCTGCAAAAGATTCCATTTTCTGGTGTAAATGTCTTTTTACTTCAGCAAAATTTCCCTTGAGTACATTATTAATTTGTTTTATTTTTTCATTATAAGAATCTTCCTCTTCTAAACCCTGACAAGGACCATCACAATTTTTAATATGATATTCCAAGCAAACTTTAAATTTGCCTTTCTCTATATTTTGTTCTGTTAAATTAAAGGTACAAGTTCTTATTCTAAATAATTTTCTAATCAAGTCCGCTAGGATATCTACATTTTTTTTAGAGGTATATGGTCCAAAATATTTAGAACCATCTTTGATGACTTTTCTAGTAATCATGACTCTAGGAAAACGCTCTTTTTTAATACAAATATAAGCGTATGACTTTCCATCTTTGAGCATGGCATTATAGCGAGGTTGGTATTTTTTAATCAGGGTACATTCTAGGAGTAGGGCATCCTGTTCTGTATCCACTACCGTGAAAATAATTTTTTTTGCATTTTTGACTAAGTTTTTGACTTTAGCCCGTCCATCCCCATGTTTAGAAAAATAATTAGAAACCCTAGTACGAAGAGATTTAGCTTTACCTACATATAATACGCGATTATCAGCATCAAGGAATTGATACACTCCAGGTTCTCTTGGTATAGTGACTTGAATTTCTTTAAATTCTGCTTGAGTCATACTTTAAAAGAAAAATACTTTAATAATTGCAAAAATAACAACTGCTACTAATACTCGGTGTGCAATAACAGCAGCCAATGGATGTTCTGTGGCTATTTTACTACTCCACCATGCACCTAGAACTTGTCCAATAGAAATGAGCCCTCCTGCTTTCCAATCTACTAAACCATTATAAGCAAAAATACCTAATACTACAAAGGTATATATACCAACACATAAAATCTTCAAACCGTTGGCTGAAATGATGTCATATTGAGCTACTAGTACCGCAAATGCCAAAAATATAATGCCCATCCCCATCTGAATAAACCCTCCATAAAAGCCAAGTAACAAAAAAACTGGCAAAGTAATTAATAAAGAAATTTCTTTATTTTTTTCTTGTTTTTTAATCCATTTTTTAGGATTTATTAGAATTGCAATTAACATTACTATCATTAAAATTCCAAAAATAAATCTAAAATTTTCATTACTAATTTTTAATGCGGTATATAGACCTATCATTGCACCGATAAACATAACGATAATAAAAGGAACACTATTTTTGAGGTCAATTTTCCCATTTTTATAAAACATATAGGTTGAAACCGAGCTCTGAGCAGCGATACCTACTCTATTAGAAGCATTGGCAACATTGGGAGGGAGTCCCATAAATTCCATTAAAATAGTGAGTGTAATAGCAGAACCATTTCCTGCTAAAGTATTGATAAATCCAGCAGCTAAACCACCTAATATGGCAATGGGGTAAATCCACCAATCCATTAGGCTTCTTCTTTAATTTCTTGACATAATTCTACAAGTACCCCATTAGCACTTTTGGGGTGTATGAAACATACCAATTTATTATCAGCACCTTTTTTGGGTTCTTCATTTAATAATCTGAACCCTTCTTTTCTCAAGCGTTCCATTTCGGCATAAATGTCCTCCACATCAAAAGCAACATGATGAACGCCTTCTCCTCTTTTTTCAATAAATTTAGAAATGGGACTGTCTTCAGAAGTACCTTCTAATAATTCTATTTTATTGTTTCCTACTAAGAAAAAAGAAGTCAAGACATTTTCGCTTTTAACTTCTTCTATTTTATAATGGGCAACTCCTAAAAGTTTTTGAAATAAATCATTACTCTGCTCTAAATTTTTAACAGCTATGCCGATATGTTCTATTTTTTTCATGATTACATGATTTTTATGGGTAAAGGTAAGAGTAATGGATGAATTTGTATGCTTTAAGTAAGGACAAAAAAAAATCCTTCCAAGTGGAAGGACTTTGTAGTTAGTATTTTGTGTGTAAGAGACCCTAAAAGTATAGTATAGTAGTTTTTAGTATAAAAGTGTTTGTAGTTTTTGCTTTTGCCTGTCACAAATTTACGACAACTAATCCGTTTTGTCAAGTTTTTTTACAAAAAAATCAAAAATGTGACATGGTTTTTTTTAATAAAAACACATAAATAATTAACAATCAATACTTTGTGGAAATGTTAAAATTTAAAATTTTTATTTTAAAAATTACTAAATTCTACAAAGATGGATAAAAGCAGGGGGGATATTCATAGGAAAAAACTGAACTTTTACGGACTTAAACACTTTTTCGTATATTTTTTTAGCAAGAGTAGAATAATGCAATTGTACTAAAATACCATCTTTTCTCATATTATCTCTTACTGTTTTTAATATTTTTTCAGCTAAATCATCTTCTAAAACAACAAAAGGAATAGCAGAAAGAACATCGTGAGCTTTTTCAAATCCATTTTCTTTTAGATATTTAGGTAAATTTTCAGCACTATCTTGAACAACAATCAATCTATCATCATCAATTTCTCTTAATTTGTCACAAAATTGTTCTAGCACTTCAAAAACGATTAGTTTGGTATTAGGTTTCATTTTTTTTAGGATGTGTTTAGTAATTACACCATCACCTGCCCCTAATTCTACGATTACATCAGCATTTTCAAAATCTAAATAACTTACCATTTTTTGACAAGTTTTTTTAGATGTACGAGTTATTGTACCTGTAGTTTTTAGCTGTTTTATACTTTCTTTTGCAAAATAAAATTTCCCCATTTTAATTGATATCTAATTTTAGAATACCCAACAATAAAGAGTTTTCTTTATCATTTAGTATTTTTAAATATATAATCATTAATATAATTATATTAAATATATACAAACATAGACATTTTTTTTGTGTAATTTTGTATTTCAATACAGTTAATCATACAATCACAAAGTCAATCATGTCTAGAAAAGTTTTAGAACCAGAACAAAAAGCACTCGAAATCAATTTAGATCAAGGTATTTATGGTGCATTTGCAGAAATAGGAGCTGGGCAAGAAGTCGCTCGATATTTTTTTAAAGTAGGTGCTGCCGCAGGAACTATTGCTAAAACGATGTCTGCTTATGACAAACTCGTTTCTGATGACATTTATGGCGTAGAAGCCAGCGGGCGTTATGTCTGTGAATCTAGATTGTACAAAATGCTAGACCACGAATACAATCTAATGATTAACCGATTGAGAAAAGACAGGCCTAAAACCAAGTTGTTTGCTTTTGCTGATACTGTTTCAGCAATTAATTATACAAGAACAATCAAAGGAAATGGTTGGGTAGGTATTCGCTTTCAATTAGAACCTAACGGTGAGCCTAACGATGTTGTATTACACGTAAAAATGGCTGACAAAAATAATACCTTACAACAACAAGCAGTTGGAATATTGGGCGTTAATTTGATTTATGCTTGCCATAAATATTATGATAATCCAGAAAATTTCATCATTTCTTTAATGGATAATTTGGAAGAACGCCTCCATATTGATATGATAAGAATGGAAGGGCCAGATTTTAAAAAAATTGATAATCGTTTATTAAGTCTATATTTAGTTAAAAATGGCTTATCTGATATCGCAATGTTTAATTCTGAAAAGAAAAACATACATGCTTCTGAATTTTTATATAGAGCACAAACATTGATTGTAAGAGGTAGTTTTAGACCAGTTACACATGTGAATTGGGATATGTTAGAAAGAAGCTTTAATCAATTTAGAAATGAAGAAGGCATCAAACCTCAAAAAGCTCATTTGTTAGCAGAAATCACTATTAACAATCTAAAATCTAGTGGGAATATAGACGAAAAAGATTTTTTAGACAGAACCGATCTCCTCTGTGCTTTAGGACAAACTGTAGTTATTTCTAATTGTAGTGAAAGAAAAAAATTAATTGATTATTTATCAGATTACAAAGTAGAAACCTATGGCTTGGTAATTGGAGCTAGAGAAATGCTTCAGTTAATGAATGAAAAATATTATGAAAACATGAATGACCGACTTCTAGCTGCTTTTGGTGATTTATTTTCTCAAAATGTGAGGATATATGTTTACCCTGCGATTCAAGAAGGGAATTCAGAACTGATGCAATCTTCTAATTTACCTATTCCAGATGAAATTCGATTTTTGTATAAGCATTTACTAGAACAAGGACAAATTAGAGATATTGAAGGAGTAGATACGGATTTACTTCATATCTATTCTAAGGAAGTTTTAGAAATGTTACAAGAAGATGAAGATGGTTGGGAAGATTACGTTCCTCAACAAATTGCCGAAATGATAAAAAAGAATTGTCTTTTTAATTTCCCTTATCAAAAGATGGAGTTTGATTATTAGTTAAAACTTTTAAACTATCCTATTATTTTCATCAGGAAAAACAGCAACGGGCTTAAATTTTTTGGCTTCTTCAACTGACATTAGTCCATAGGAAATTATGATTACAACATCCCCAACAGCTACTTTACGTGCAGCAGCACCATTTAAGCATATCACACCAGAGCCTCTTTCTCCTACGATTACATAAGTTTCAAGACGTTCTCCATTATTATTATTAACAATTTGAACACGTTCTCCTTCTGTTAATAAAGCAGCATCCATTAAGTCTTCATCAATGGTAATACTGCCCATATAGTTTAAATCTGCTTGGGTAACAGTTGCTCTATGTATTTTTGATTTATATCTTTGAATTAACATATTTTAAATATCTTATTATAAAAATCGCTGCAAATATACGACTTTTTTTAATCAGATGCTTGTCTGTCAATTTATGAATTGTTAATATTATTATAAAATAAAATACAATGAAAAATTAAT
>JAHDBK010000252.1 GCA_020630455.1 Saprospiraceae bacterium | reverse complement strand
AAATTTAAATAAATGAAGACATTATTTTTCAGGCTTCATCTGAGGGAAGAACAAGACTTCTTGAATAGAAGTTTCACCTGTAAGCATCATAGTAAGGCGGTCGATACCGATACCTAAACCAGATGTAGGAGGCATACCATATTCAAGGGCTCTTAAAAAATCTTCATCAAGTACCATTGCTTCTTCATCGCCTCTAGCAGCGAGTTTCAATTGTTCCTCAAAACGCTCTCTTTGGTCGATAGGGTCATTCAACTCAGAATAAGCATTGGCAATTTCTTTACCATTGACAAACAATTCAAATCGTTCTACCAAACCATCTTTGCTACGGTGTTTTTTAGCCAGTGGAGTCATTTCGATAGGGTAGTCCGTAATATAAGTTGGTTGAATTAGATTATCTTCTACTTTTTCACCAAAGATTTCATCAATCAATTTACCCTTACCCATCGTATTATCTACCTCAATATGCCAAGTTTTGCATTGAGCTCTCAATTGTTCTTCATTCATATCAGAGACATCAACGCCTGTATATTCTTTAATAGAATCATACATAGATAATCTTCTATATGGACCTTTAAAATCAATGATATTTTCGCCAATTGTTACTTTGGTATCTCCTGTAACTTCGCGAGTCACTCTTTCTAGACATTCTTCCACCATTTCCATCATCCAGATATAATCTTTGTATGCAACATAGATTTCCATAGCCGTAAATTCAGGATTGTGTGTTCTGTCCATTCCTTCATTTCTAAACATCTTGCCAAATTCATATACTCCATCAAATCCACCTACAATTAATCTTTTCAAATATAATTCATTAGCAATTCTCAAATACAAAGGAATGTCTAAAGAGTTGTGATGAGTAACAAAAGGGCGAGCAGCTGCACCACCATGAATAGGTTGAAGAATCGGTGTTTCCACTTCTATCCAACCTTGTTCATTGAAGTAATTTCTCATAGAAGAAATGATTCGACTTCTCTTCAAGAATATATTTTTTACTTTATTGTTAACGACTAAATCGACATAACGTCTTCTATACCTCAATTCAGGATCAGTGAAGGCATCATATACTTCCTCTTCACCTGTTTCGGGATTCGTTCTTGTTTTTACAATAGGCAATGGTTTTAAGGACTTACTTAAAAAAGTAAATTCTTTAACACGTATAGAGATTTCTCCTGTTTTAGTTTTAAATACTTCGCCTTTTACTCCTACAAAATCTCCAATATCCAATAGTTTTTTAACGACTTCATCATAAAGGGTTTTATCTTCATCTGGGCAGATGTTATCTCTTTTTATAAATAATTGAATTCTTCCTGTAGAATCCTGTAATTCTGCAAAAGATACTTTACCTTTTCCTCTTACAATCATGATTCTACCCGCCATACTGAATTGTTCCTCGCTAGGATTTTCATCATCAAAAGAGTCAACGACATCTTTGGCATAAGCCGATACATGAAATTGTTCAGCAGGGTAGGGATTAATCCCCAATTCTCTCAATCTTTCCAAAGCTTCTCTACGTACGATTTCTTGATCGTTTAATTGCATGTTTTTCTTTTTTATTTTAAAAATGAATGGCAAAAATACAAAGTCCTATTTTTAATTAATAATAATATGAATAATATAGTTCTATTTATGGCTTGTTTTTTTAATTTTATCAATAATTTTTGAAACATCTTTATTTTTTTATTGTTTTTATAATTAAAATAGTACAGGGTATATAGTATTACTGAAAAAATTACTCAATACTTAATACTCGATACTCAATACTCATAGCAGTTATGTCGAAAAATACAATTGAATTAAAGGTAGAAGGAATGACTTGCGTGAATTGTGCAAGAACGGTTACTCGTTTTCTGGAAAGAAAAGGAATGAAAGATGTATATGTAAATGTTACGACACATGATGTTCAATTCAACCATGAAAATAAAGAAATCTCTTTATTAGATATCAAATCGGGTATACATAAATTAGGTTTTTCAATTATTGAAAACGAAACAGATAGTACCCAAAATACGTGGACTTTAGAACGCAAATTTTTGATAAGTGCTATTTTTACTTTGCCCCTTTTTCTAGGTCATTTATTAATGATGTTTATTAACTTACCTCATATTTTTCACAATATGTGGTTTCAAATGGCAATGTGTTTGCCTGTTTATATTATTGGAGTGTCACATTTTGGACAAAGTGCTTGGTTTGCTTTAAAAATGAGAAATACCAATATGGATGTACTCATCTTTTTGGGAAGTACAGCTGCATTCATATATTCCGTTGTTGGATTAATCTTGGATGAACCCAATTACATATTTTTTGAAACAGCAGCGACCATTATCACTCTTGTTCTTTTAGGTAATTTAATGGAAAAAAGAGCGGTACAAAGGACAGGGAAAGCCATAGAAGAATTGAATAATTTACAAGTATCTTTTGCTAATAAAGTCAAAGAAGATGGTTCTATAGAAAAAGTAGACATTAAAGACCTTAAAGTTGGGGATGTTCTACAAGTCAATGAAGGAGATGCTATTCCTACTGATGGAATTGTAAGCCAAGGAACTGCATATTTAGACGAATCTATGTTGACTGGTGAGAGTGAATATGCTTATAAACAAATTGGAGATGATTTAACAGGAGCATCTCTTGTTAATTCAGGTAATTTTCAGATGAAAGTGACCGCTGTAGGCAAAGATACTGTTTTAAATAAGATTATCCAATTAGTCAAAAATGCTCAAACTCAACCAACTGAAATACAACGATTAGCCGATCGAATTTCTGAGATTTTTGTTCCTTTAGTTGTTGGGATAGCTATATTGACTTTATTGATTTCTTATTACTTTTTCAATATTTCATTTACACAAGCATTGATGAATGCTATTGCAGTGTTGGTAATTTCTTGTCCTTGTGCAATGGGCTTAGCCACCCCAGCAGCGATTATGGTAGGTATAGGTAGAGCAGCAAAGGAAGGAATATTGATTAAAGGTTCTAGGACTTTAGAAATTTTGGCTCAAGCCAAAAATATCGTTTTTGATAAGACGGGAACATTAACCGAAGGAAAATTTAGTATTTCAAATTTCAATTTATATAACAATGCTAATGAAGAAGAAGTCAAGGCAGCTATAATCAGTTTAGAACAACAATCTTCACATCCTATAGCTCAATCATTATTAAAAGAATTAGAAACTAGTACTCAATTATCTTTTTCTGAAGTAAAAGAAACTAAAGGAACAGGATTAAGCGGTATTGATGAAAATAATATAATTTGGCAAATTGGTTCTTATAAGATTGCAAAAGAGCTTACTCATGAAAGCCATCACAATGTTTATGTATTAAAGGATAAGGAATTAGTGGCAACACTAGATTTAGAAGATAAAATGAAGGATAATGTTTCAGAAGTCATGAAATATCTTAAGCAAGAAGATGTGAATACTTATCTATTAAGTGGGGATAAAAAGGCAAAAGTAGAAGAAATCGCAAAAAGCTTAGATATACAACATTATGAAGGCGAAAAAATGCCACATGAAAAACACGAAAGAATTAAATCATTAAAAAATAATGATTTAACAGTGATGGTGGGTGATGGTATTAATGATGCCGCTGCATTAGCATTAGCTGATGTAGGAATGACTTATGGTTCAGCTTCATCTATTGCGGTTCAGTCTGCTTCAGTGGTCTTATTAAATGACCAAGCAGAAAGTATTGCACGTTCCCATAAGATTGCAACTCATACTTTAAAAACTATTAAAGAAAATTTATTTTGGGCTTTTGCTTATAATATTGTAGCTATCCCAATAGCCGCATTGGGTTTCTTAAATCCTATGTGGGCAGCATTATTTATGGCATTTTCAGATGTAGTTGTAATTGGAAACTCCTTGAGATTAAGGGTGAAAAGAATTGATTGATATGGTTCCTTTTTTTAGATTTTTAATATAAAATTTATGAATAAAGAAGAAAAAGCGGAGTTTAAGATAAAACTTCTAAAAACAATTGAGACGACACAACAACAAATTGATCAATTAGTAGAAGATACAAAACCTATCGCTCCTGAAAATTCTCTAGGTAGAATTACTAGAATGGATGCTATTAATAATAAAAGCGTAGCTGAAGCGACGCTCCGAACTACTCGTCGAAAAATGGATAAATTGCAAAATGCACTTAAGAAAATAGATGAAAAAGATTTTGGTAAATGTATTAAATGTAAAGGTCCAATTCCTATTCAAAGATTGATGTATATGCCTGAATCTAATAATTGTGTGAGATGTGCTTCACGTTATTAATTCATCGTCTAGTATGTATTTATACCCTTTCATTTTTAAAAATTTTTAATTGCTTTTAAAAACACATTATATATTTCATTAGAATTTTCTAAAAATTCAATACTCGGATTTTGAACAATTTTATTTCCTTGTAAACTAAATACTTTATAGTCCATTTTTTGATTTAAAAATATATGGATAGAACCTAATTTACTCCAATTGGATTTTTGTAAATGTATTTTTGAAATATTTGAAAAAGGAATAGTAAATTTTTTAATTTCTTTGATACCACTATAAATGATTATCGAATCAGTTCTCAATTCGTAATAAGTGTTTTTCCATATTTTATGATAAAGATGATACTTAACAAATAAATATATCTGACCTCCAATTGCATACAATAAGAAAATAGATAAACCAAATAGCTCTGAACGTGTATTTTTAATAAAAGATTGTATTTCTAATTCAACGGAAAAAATAAAAGATACAATCAGTAGAATAAAATATGTGATTAATATCACAATAAATGCAATGGTATAACCAGTAAAAATCGGATTGTTCCAATGAAATGGATGCTTCTTATAAGGATTTCCTCTCCATATAATATTTTTATCTAAATGAAAATCCTTTTTTATATAATCTTCATCGTCTAATATATTATGATTAAAATCTCTCATACCGAATTGTTTTGATTAGTATAATAGAAGTTATAACGAAAAGTTTTTTATGAAAGATAATTTAGCTATAATCAATTTTTCGTTATAACGTCTAAAATCTTAATTTTATAATTAAATTGAAAATCATTAAGATGAATCCAAGTAAATTATCGATATACATTGCTTTTGTTTTTTTATTAATATTAATAAATGAAGAATTAAAATCTCAAGAGTTTTTTATGAGAGCGGGTTTGAATTTTAATCATGTAATTACTGACTTTGAGGTAAAGAAAAAAAAGGGTCTATTAGCCGCCAATGGAGGTTTTATTTATGAATACCATTTCAATGAAAAATATTCATTGGGAATAGGGACAATTTTAAATGTAAAAGGAAGAAAGTTAGCTATAGATTATAATGGTGTCAATAAAACAGGAATTACTATTTATAGAAATTACTTTTTTTATTTTGATGTGCCCTTCTATTTAAAAACAAATTTTAAGATAAAAGAGAAAATAACTTTTATACAATCAGGTTTTGTATTTGGACAGGGTTTGCTAGGAGTGAATAGAGGTAGATTTAAATTAGATGATGGAACAAATAGAAGCGATAATCAGTTGGGGTTATTAATTAGTCAACAAGATTTTGCCCTTCAACTATCTTATGGAATTGATTTAGGAAGATTTAGACCCATGTTATCTTACCAAATAAGTTTAATCGATAACAATAATGATATTCCTTATACCAATAAATTTAGTTTGATTTCTTTGAATTGTAACATGGTAATTTCTAGGAAAAAGTAAATATTAATTTTTTTTAATATTTTTATTTTAAAAAAAATGTTACTCTACTAAAATAGTTAAATATTTGATTAATAATTATTTAAGTGCTGGTGAGAGAACTTTTTCATAAGTGTATTTGTTATACTAATAATTAATGAAATGTTAAAATTTTAAGCAAGTAGTGACTAATTATATGTGACCTTGTCTAAAAGATACAAAATGATTGACGCATGCTCAATATAAAGTAAAAAACACTAGCCAGAAATGGCTTAAAAGATATAAAAAAATAAGTTTGATTGTTTTTCATTTGGTTTTTTGGGGTTATACAGGGTTCTACGCAAGTAGTTCCCTGTTTTTTT
>JAHDBK010000251.1 GCA_020630455.1 Saprospiraceae bacterium | reverse complement strand
ATTATTAATTATATTAAAAATATGATAAAGAAAAATCTTTATAAATAATGATTAAATATCAAAAAGATACAGATAATATAGTGACACTTAGATTGGATATGTCCGATAGAAAAGTGAATATTATCAATCATGAAATTGGAGAAGTATTCGTTCCTCTACTCAAACATTTACTTGAAGAAAAAGCAAGAGGGCAATTAAAAGGCGTTATTCTCACTTCTGATAAAAAAACCTTTTTAACAGGTGGTGATTTAGATTATTTATATAAAAATACCAACCCTGAAGAGATATTTAATTACTCCCAAAGATTAAAAAAGTTTTTAAGAGCCTTAGAAAGTCCAGGAGTCCCTGTAATCGCTGCAATTAATGGTACAGCATTAGGATTGGGTTTTGAAGTTCCTTTTGCATGTCATTATAGAATAGCTATAAATGATAATGATATAGAATTGGGCTTTCCAGAAGTGACCTTAGGATTGATGCCTGGCAGTGGTGGTATAATAAGATTACTTTGGTTATTAGGAATAGAAAAAGCTTACCATATTTTAACTTCAGGAAAACACTATTCTCCCCAAGAAGCATTTGATTTAGGTTTATTAAATGAATTAGCTGATAATCAAGAAGATATGATTGCTAAAGCAAAGCTTTGGTTAATAAATAATAATGAAGGAAGACAAATTTGGGATATACCCAATAGCCAAATTCCAGGTGGCACTCCTGATAAAATAGAACTAGCTCAAAAAATTGCAGCTTTAACTGCACAGTTAATCAAGAAATATAGGCATAATTATCCTGCTCCTCAAGCAATTTTAAATACTTTAGTTGAAGGAGCAAAATTAGATTTTGATACTGCTAGTAGAGTAGAAAGCAGGAATTTTACTCAATTAGTTACTAGTAGAGAATCTAAAAATATGACCAAAGTATTTTGGTATGAATTGAATGCTATTAAACAAGATGCTACCCGCCCTAATGGATTTAGTAAATTTAGAACTAGAAAAGTTGGAATCATCGGTTCTGGCTCTATGGGGACAGGTATTGCATATCAATCGGCCATTAATAAAATTGAAGTAGTATTAAAAGATGTTTCTCAATCTGTTGCAGAAAAAGGAAAATTAATCATTGCAAAAAAAATAAAAGAGAAAGCCAAATTATTACATTGGTCAGATGAAAAACAAGAACAAATTCTCAATAAAATAACTACTACTGAAGATGCGTCTAATTTTGAGTCATGTGATATAGTAGTAGAAGCTGTTTTTGAAAATGAGCAAATCAAGAAGAAAGTGACTAAAGAAGCTAGTAAATTCATGGATAGGTATTCTTTCTTTGCTTCAACTACAGCGATGTTATCTATTCAAGATTTGAGTAAATCATACAATGATGAATCTAAATATATTGGCTTGAGGTTTTTTGCTCCTGTTGATACAGAACCACTAGTAGAAATCGTAACAGCACCTAAAACATCTCAAGAAACTTTAGCAAAAGCTTTTGATTTTATTAAAAAAATAAGGAAAACACCTATTATTGTCAAGGACAATCCAGGGTTTTATGTTGCTAGAGTTCAAAATGTATTTTTACTAGAAGGAATACAAATGCTAAAAGAGGGTTATCCTCCTGCAATTATTGAAAATGCCTGCATGATGGCGGGTATGCCGATAGGAGCTTTAGCGAAAGCAGATAAAATGTCCCTTAAAGTTGTATTGTTAGCAGAAAGAAGAGCTGCTCAAATTTATGGCAAAAAATATGTAATTCATCCCGCTGTGGAAGTGCTACAAGTCATGGAAAATGAAGGCAGAACAGGAAGATTTAACGGAGCTGGATTTTACAATTATCAAGATGGTAAAATTACAGGTTTTTGGGAAGGCTTAGCCGAAAAGTTTCCAAGTAAAGATTTTGACTATGATATTGATTATATGAAAGAACGCATTTTATTTGCTCAAACCCTAGAAGCGATTTGGTGCTATCAAGAAGGTATAGTGAATACAGTAGCTGAAGCCAATGTAGGTAGTGTTTACGGCTGGGGATTTCCTTCTTTCAAAGGAGGCGTTTTACAATATGTCAATAATTATGGGGTTCAAAAATTTGTAAAAAGGGCAAAAGATTTTGAAAAAGAATTTGGACCTCGTTTTATAGTTCCTAAAATATTAAGAGAAATGGCAGAAAATGATTCTGTATTTTTATAATTTTTATATTAATAAATAATGATTAAATTAAATTCAATATCCACCAAACCACCACAATCTTTAAATAAAAAAGAAGCCAAAGAAGCTACTAAAAAAAGAGCTGAAAGAATAGGTGAATTAATAGAAATCCTTCATGCTCAATCTAAATATTCTGTTTTAGTCCTTTTTCAAGGAATGGATGCCTCGGGTAAAGATGGAGCAGTAAAAAAAGTTTTTAGAAATTGTCATCACGGAGCTATAGATGTTTACTCTTTTAAAAAACCAACTGATGAAGAGTTCGCACATGACTTTTTATGGAGAGTTCATAAACTAGCTCCTCGCAAGGGAAAAATCGCCATTTTCAACCGTTCTCATTATGAAGATATTTTAATTCAAAGAGTGCATGGCTGGATTGATGAAGAAAGAGTGAATAATAGAATGGAAGCTATCAATGCTTTTGAAAAATTAATTCAATTTGATAATAATACTATTATTTTTAAGTTCTATTTACATGTATCTTACGATCAACAAACCATTGAATTACAACAACGTATTGATGAACCAGAAAAACATTGGAAACATAATCCAGGAGATTGGGAAGAAAGAGAACACTGGGACAAATACATGGAATGTTATGAATATGCCATTAATAATTCACTCATCCCTTGGCATATTATACCTGTAGATAGTCGATGGTATAGAGACTATCTTATGACAGAAATTATCCTAAATGAATTGGAAAAATTGGATTTAGAATATCCTCCTTTAGAGGAAGAATGATTGTGAAATTTTCTACTTCATTCCTTTTGGAAACAAGCTTGTTTTCCCTCTTTTATTAGAGAAAGAACCATCTTTATTCGTCTTTGATTGAGCGTCTTCATTGACTGGACAGCCTGACTTTTTATTACAAGAATAGGTCGTTGTCATAAACACACTCAAGCAGAAAATTATCATAAATTTAAATAGTAAGGACTTTTTCATTATTTCTTTAATTTAATATTGTTATCGCTAAAATAATGCCTTTTTTTATTAATTTCAAAGGAATAAGTCAATGTTTCTATTTTTTTTATTAAAAATAACAATTAATTATGTTAAAAATTTGAATAAAGAAGATATACCCATTAAATTTGCCGCCATTATTTAATAAAAATTTAATAAAAACCTAAATCATGAATAAAAGTGAATTAATAGATGCAGTAGCATCTGACGCTGGTGTTTCTAAAGCTGACGCTAAACGTGTTTTAGAATCTTTTACAGATACTGTTTCTAAAACATTAGCAGGAGGTGATGACGTAACAATTATTGGCTTTGGAACATTTTCTGTTTCTAAAAGACCTGCTAGAGTAGGACGTAACCCTCAAACTGGTGAATCTATGAATATCGCTGCTAAAAATGTAGCTAAATTCAAAGCTGGTGCTAAATTGAAAGATGCAGTAAACTAATAAGCAATTCTTATTATTTTTAAAAAACGACTTATGTTTCAAATCATAAGTCGTTTTTTTATGCCCTCTATTCAAAATCTTCGTATAGTAGATATTCTTTTCTAATACTTTTAAAGTTTTCTAATTTTTCTTTATAAGAGGCTTTGATTGCTTCGGCATTTTTTCCATCTTTAATATATTCTCTTAGATAGTGAACACCTGCTAATTTTTCAAAAAAATTGTTATTATTAAAAAACTGATTCTTATCATCAAAATTATTATAAAAATCAATTAAATAATTCCAATTGATTTCATCATTGTTTTCTAATTCTTCTATTTTTATATTACTTAAATCCACACCGTAGCAAACCTTGTCTTGATGCTTCGGATATTTGGCTCCACTTCTAGAAGTAGGCTTGTAAGAAAATGTCTTTTTAGAATATTTAGGGTCTCCAATTACTTGGAATTGATGGCTAGTTCCTCTACCCACATTGGCACTCGTTCCTTCAAATAAACAAAGGGATGGATAAAGGTAAATACTCCTCATATTTGGCAAATTAGGAGAAGGAGCAATGGGCAATGTGTATTTACTAGAATGAGTGTAATTATTACATGTAATTATTTTTAAATCGCATTGTACTCCTTTGGCCAACCATTGTCTATTGTTAATCATGTTCGCTAATTCTCCAACAGTCATTCCGTGAACTATTGGTATAGGATGCATTCCTACAAATGATTTGTATTTTTCATCTAATACTGGACCATCAACATAATGTCCATTTGGATTAGGCCTATCCAATATAATCATTTGAACATTGTTCTCCGCACAAGCTTCCATCATATAATGCATAGAGGAAATATAAGTGTAAAATCGAGCTCCTACATCTTGAATATCAAAAATTACAATATCTATTCCTGATAGATTTGAAGCACTAGGTTTTTTATTTTTACCATATAAAGAAATAATAGGCAAGCCTGTTTTCGTGTCTTTACCATCTTTAATCGTAGCTCCTGCATCTGCATTCCCTCTAAAACCATGTTCTGGAGCAAATATTTTAACAATTTCGAAGCCTGCACCAATTAAGCTATCTGCCAAATGCCTATCTGCAATGTATGAAGTATGATTTACTAATAATGCTATTTTTTTATTTTCAAGAAGAGAAAAGTAAGATTCTGTTTTGTCAGCACCTACTTTTATGATTTTTTTGACTTCTTCTTCAACATTGTTTACATTTATAGCGTTATTTTCTATGTTGGATGAATTGCTATTATTATTAGTAGAGCAACCAATTACAATAAATAGTACTAAAGATACAAAGGCAGTTTTTATTAATTGTTTCATTTTAAATAATTAGATTTTTAATATAATCACATAGCAAAAGTAATTAATATGTCAAGAATTTCTTTCATTTTATTCATTGTAATGACAATTTTGGTAATTGCATGTAGCAAAGATGAAGGATGTCTTGATATTTATGCAACTAATTTTGATGCTTCAGCCGAAAAAGATTGTTGTTGCGAATACCCCAGTTTAATTTTAAATACCAACCACGTTTTTGATACCGTAGCATTCAGATTAGAAGAAAACTTAACTTTTGATAATATTGATACTTTTCAAATCTTAGAATCTAATTTATTATTTTCTAATATTAATTTAATTAATAATAATGCTAAATATATTATTGATGATACCATTCATGTCAATTCAAACTCTCAATCTCATGTACTTACAGATGATTATGTTATAATAAAACCAAGTAAATTTTCGTATAATATAGGTACATTCTCACATACGCTTGAAACTTTCGATCAATTTGAATGGCTTTGGGGACTAGATGAAGAGAGTAATCAAATTGTTCCAGATTCTATTTATATTGATAACCATGCCTTAAGTAATGATACTGATACTATTTGGTCAAGTAATGAAGGTTATTTTCTTTATTATTTGAAATTTATTCCTAATATTCAACAAGCTGATATACAAAGAGAAATTGTTATTCACGATATGACAAATTCAATAAATCAAAGCTTTATTTCAAACATAAACAATAATATTGGCTATGATTTGGAAATAAATATACAAATAAACTATCATACGATGCTAAATGGCATTAACTTTGAGGCAGATAGTGAGACGACAATTATTCAAAAAATTATTAATAATTTTAATTCTTCAATCACACTATTAGAATAATATGAAAATGAAAAAATTAGCGCTTTATAGTCTCTTAATATTATTAATTCCTATCCTTAATTCTTCTTGTGATGGACCAGAAGAACCCGTTGGTGATTTAGGGACTGTAAATGTATATGTGAAAGCATTATACAATGGTCAACCATTGGTTATGAACGAACGTTATGAATATGAAGGCAAAGAAATAACTTTTACAAAATTGTATTTTTATATGTCTGATTTAGTACTCAAATTAAACCGTACTGAATTTGAAGTGGAGGAAATTGATTTTATTGATT
>JAHDBK010000250.1 GCA_020630455.1 Saprospiraceae bacterium | reverse complement strand
TATTTGGGAAGATTGTAATTGTTTGGATTCTTCTAGTTCTGAATTAAAAGAAGTAAGTACTATTCATGAATTATATAAAGGTTTAAAATCATTAACAAAAGAAGAATTTAGGAGTAAATGGGAATTGTGCTTTAAAAATTATAATTTAAATTAAGCCGTGTAAGGTGTTGTTACCAGACATAAGCCTTGATTTGAACTAGGTGACAATACCTGCTTCGGCAAATTGAATTTTATGTCCCAATACGCAGTACTAAATAATTATAAATTTTCTTTATTTTTTATATCAAAATAATACCTTTTAAAACTATTAAACAATTAAAAAATATTTATCAATTATGCAAGTAATTAAAAGAAGCGGTAAGAGAGAAGATGTAAGCTTTGATAAAATAACCGCAAGAGTCAAAAAATTATGCTATGGACTAGATGATCGATATGTAAACCATATCGAAATATCTAAAAAAGTAATTCAAGGTCTTTACGACGGAGTTACGACCACAGAATTGGATAACTTAGCAGCCGAAACCGCTGCAACGATGGCTACGATTCACCCAGATTATGCCTTGTTAGCAGCTAGAATTGCAGTATCTAATTTACATAAAAATACAGATAAGTCTTTTTTCAAAACGATGAAAGCTTTACATACTTATATTGACCCCAAAACAGGTCAAAATGCAGGCTTAATCAGTGATGAAACAATGGCTGTAATCAAGAAGTACAAAGACAAGCTAGATTCTGCTATTATCTATGATAGAGATTATAGCTTTGATTTCTTTGGTTTCAAAACTTTAGAACGTTCTTATCTCTTAAAAATGAATGGTAAAGTTGTCGAAAGACCTCAACATACATTAATGAGAGCCGCTATTGGAATTCATGGAAATGATATAGACGCTGCTATTGAAACTTATAAATTAATGTCTGAAAAGTGGTTTATTCATGCAACACCTACTTTATTCAATGCAGGTACGCCTAAACCACAATTATCTTCTTGTTTCTTATTATCAATGACAGATGATAGTATCTCTGGGATTTTTGAAACGCTAACTCGTTGTGCCAAGATTTCTCAATCTGCTGGTGGAATCGGTTTGAGTATTCACAATATCCGTTCTAAAGGGTCTTATATTAAAGGTACAGGCGGTACATCTAATGGTATCATTCCCATGCTAAGAGTATATAATGATACTGCTCGCTATGTCGATCAAGGAGGTGGAAAACGTAAAGGTGCATTTGCAGTATATTTAGAGCCTTGGCATTCTGATATTTTCGAATTCTTAGATTTAAAGAAAAATCATGGTAAGGAAGAAATGAGAGCTAGGGATTTATTTTATGCTATGTGGATTCCTGATTTATTCATGCAAAGAGTTAAAGAAAATGGGGATTGGTCATTATTTGACCCGGATGAAGCTCCTAATTTATTCGATACTTATGGCGGAGAATTTGAAGCATTATATCATAAATATGAACAAGAAGGGAAAGCTAGAAGAACAGTTAAAGCTCAAGAGCTTTGGTTTAAAATATTAGAATCTCAAATCGAGACAGGCACACCATACATGCTATACAAAGATGCTTGTAATAAAAAATCTAATCAAAAGAATTTAGGAACCATTAGGTCTTCAAATCTTTGTACTGAAATCATTGAATATACTGCTCCAGACGAAGTAGCCGTGTGTAATTTAGCATCACTTGCTTTATCGAAATATGTCAATGGAGTTGGTGACTATAATTTTGATAAATTATACGATATTACTCGTGTTGTAACTCGAAATTTAAATAAAGTAATTGATATCAATTATTATCCAATTCCCGAAGCAGAAAATTCTAATAAGAGACATCGTCCAATTGGTTTAGGAGTTCAAGGTTTAGCGGATGCTTTCTTATTGATGCGTTATCCTTTCGAGAGCAAAGAAGCCAAGCAATTGAATAAAGATATTTTCGAAACTATCTATTTTGCTGCTTTGACTGAATCTTGTGAAATTGCAAAAAGAGATGGTGCTTACTCTACCTTCGAAGGTTCTCCAATCAGTAAAGGAGAATTCCAATTTGATATGTGGGGTGTTCAACCATCTGACCGTTGGGATTGGGAAGCTTTGAGAAAAGACATTATGAAATATGGAGTTCGCAATTCATTATTAGTGGCTCCTATGCCAACCGCTTCTACTTCTCAAATCCTAGGTAATAACGAGTGTTTCGAACCTTATACCAGTAATATTTACACTAGAAGAACACTTTCTGGTGAGTATATTATAGTGAATAAACATTTATTAAATGATTTGATTCGCCTAGGATATTGGAATGAAGAAATGAGAGAGGCATTAATGGCTTCCAATGGTTCTATTCAACATATTGAAGGACTACCACAAGAAATCAAAGATTTATACAAAACCACTTGGGAAATATCAATGAAAGCCATCATTGATATGGCTGCTGATAGAGGAGCTTATATTTGTCAAAGTCAATCCATGAACTTATTCATGGAAAGTCCAAACTTTGCTAAATTATCTTCTATGCATTTCTATGCTTGGCAAAAAGGATTGAAAACAGGAATGTACTACTTGCGTTCCAAAGCAGCCGTTGATCCCATCAAATTTACATTGAGCAGTAAACATCAAAATAAATTTGGTAATCAAGAAAATGAACAAGTGAAAACTTATTCTCAAGAAAGTACTCCAATCAAAAATGTCAATGAAGGAGTACAAAATATGAAAGCAATCGAAAAACAAGAAATCAATGCATGTTCGCTTGATGATCCAGATTGCATTATGTGTCAAGGCTAATTGAGAATCTCTTGCTTTTTCTTATCAGTAAGAGACCTTTATAGTATATTTCATTTCTCGTTTGTAAGGGCTGTCTGTAAGGGACAGTCCTTTTTAGTATTGGTATATATATACATTTTAAAATATAATTTTGACAATATTTCAGATACATCAATCTTCCCCCTGCCAAAATTTCTTAAAAAATAAATTGGCTAATGTTTTGATAGTTTCAATATGAACAATTATCTTCAAACTTTTATTTATAATGAGTAGTATTTTGAAAATAAAATCAAGACAAAAATAGTATGTGATATCTAATATCTATTGTCTATAATCTAATATCTTTTCTCAATACAATATACTCAATACTAAGTACTAAAATATGACATTTGATATTTTTACAGACAAGGCACAAGATGCCATTAGACAAGGTCAATCATTAGCTAAAGCTAATAATCAACAAGAAGTGAGCTTGGCTCATATCGTTAGAGGAATTATGGAAGTAGACGAACACGTCACTGAGTTTCTATTCAAACAATGTGATGTCAATACAGTGCAATTAATCACTGAATTGAAAAATCTTTCAGATAAAGTGCCTAAGGTATCAGGTGAAAATGCCAAAGAATTTTTAAGTAAAAATTCAAATAAGGTTTTGGCTAGAGCCCAAAAAATAATGAAAAATTGGGGAGATGAATTCATTTCTATTGATTTGATTTTATTGGCTGTTTTACATGAAAAAAATGATGTTGCTACCTTATTAAAAAATATGGGTGCAACAACTAAAAAGATGGAAGCAGCCATTAAAGAATTGAGAAAGGGAAGAAGAGTTACTGACCAAAGTGCAGATAATCAATACAATGCCCTCAATAAATATGCTGTAAATCTTACAGCTAAAGCTGCCGAAGGAAAACTAGACCCTATCATTGGAAGAGATGAAGAAATCAGAAGAATCCTTCATATCTTATCAAGAAGAAAGAAAAACAATCCTCTAGTTATTGGTGAAGCAGGTGTAGGTAAAACAGCAATAGTTGAAGGAATCGCTTGGCGTATTGTCAATCAAGATGTTCCTGAAAACCTAAAAAGTAAGCAAATTTTTACCTTGGACATGGCAGCTCTAATCGCAGGTGCTAAATATAAAGGAGAATTTGAAGAAAGGTTAAAAGCTGTTATTAAGGAAGTAACCAATAGCGATGGACAAATTATTTTGTTCATTGATGAAATACATACCTTGATTGGTGCTGGTGGTGGTGGCGGTGCTATGGATGCTGCTAATATCTTAAAACCTGCTCTTGCAAGAGGTGAACTCAGAACTATTGGTGCAACAACATTAGATGAGTATCAAAAATATTTTGAAAAAGACAAGGCATTAGTTAGGCGTTTTCAAACGGTATTAGTAGAAGAACCAAGCATTGAAGATACTATTTCTATTCTTAGAGGATTACAAGAACGTTATGAGGTTTATCATAAAATTGAATTATTAGATGAGGCATTGGTCGCTGCGGCTGAATTATCTGCACGTTATATTTCTGATAGACAATTGCCTGATAAAGCGATTGATTTAATTGATGAATCAGCGGCTAAATTACGTTTGGAACTTGATTCAGTTCCTGACGAAATTGATGAGTTAAGTAGAAAAATTCGCCAATTAGAAATTGAAAGGGAATTCATTAAAAGAGAAAAATCACAGGAGAAAAAACTCAATTCACTCAATGAGCAAATTTCCAAATTGCAAGAAAATCTAGATAATCTTACTGCTCGTTGGAAAAATGAAAAAGAATTAGTTGAAAGAGTACAAACGGCTAAAGAACAAATTGAAAAATTCGAAATAGAAGCAGATAAATTAGAACGCGAAAGTGATTTTGAGAAAGTAGCTGAAATACGTTATGGTAAAATAAAAGAACAAGAAAAAATACTAGAAGCAGCAGAAAAAGATTTACATAAAATTGCTGCCGAAAGTCGTTTCACTAATGAACAAGTAACTGCCAATGATATAGCAGAGGTAGTTGCTCGATGGACAGGCATCCCTGTTGCTAAAATGATGCAAAGCGAAAAGGATAAATTACTTAAATTAGAAGATGAAATTGGTAAAAGACTCATTGGGCAAGAAAAAGCGGTCATTGCAGTATCTGATGCAGTGCGTAGAAGTAGAGCGGGTTTACAAGATTCCAATAGACCAATTGGTTCTTTTATTTTCTTAGGTCCTACAGGGGTAGGTAAAACCGAATTAGCCAAAGCCCTCGCAGAAGTTCTTTTTGATGATGAAAATGCCATAACTCGTATAGATATGAGTGAATTCCAAGAGAGACATTCTGTGAGTCGTCTAGTGGGAGCTCCTCCAGGATATGTAGGATATGATGAAGGTGGTCAATTGACTGAAGCAGTGAGAAGAAAACCATATTCTATCGTTTTATTAGATGAAATTGAAAAAGCTCATCCCGATACTTTTAATATTTTATTACAAGTATTAGATGATGGTCGTTTGACCGACAATAAGGGTAGGGTAGCTGACTTCAAAAATACCATTATTATCATGACATCTAATATGGGAGCGGAGGTTATTTTAGATAATTTTGAAGACCTAGCTGAATTGAAAGACAAAGCCGATGAAATCATTAAAGAAACTGAAGATGAAGTATTCAATTTATTAAAAGATGAATTGCGTCCAGAGTTTTTGAATAGAATTGATGAAAAAATCATGTTCCGTCCATTGTCCAGAGATGAAATCAAGAAAATATTGGGCTTATTATTCAAAAAAGTCAAGAAAATGATGGCGAAACAAGACATGGAAATCGAATTGACTGAAAAAGCTAAAGACCATTTAGGTGATTTAGGTTATGACCCACAATTTGGTGCTAGACCCATGAAAAGAGTCCTTCAAAAAGAAGTCATCAATGAATTAGCCAAAGAAGTATTATCTGGTAAGTTTGGAGCAGGAGATACTGTTCTTGTCGATGTAGATAAGGATAAAAAGTTAGTTTTTAAAGAAAAGAAGAAGAAATAAGTAAGTAGTTAGACAATTGACTTTAGATGATTGTTTTGTCGAATAACTTACTTAAATTTCTTTGTAAAAGAAAATTGTATCATGAAAAAAATAGATACTCTTATAGGAATATTGGTTTTTTTAGCTTTAATATCGATTATTGTAGGTTTAATGAATTCTAGCCATAATCCAATATTCTTATTGGTTGCTGTAATACAGATAAATGCTTTACTATATTTTCTATTTAAACAAAAAGAATAAAAGAATATAATTTTAAATAAATGATATTAAAATTCATCAATGAATTTCAAAAAGACCAAAATACATCCAATCAG
>JAHDBK010000249.1 GCA_020630455.1 Saprospiraceae bacterium | reverse complement strand
TAACTGCTAACTGCTAACTGATTACTGTTTAGGAACAATAGGTAATCAGCTTGAAAATTGGTAATTTTTTTTAATTTTGCATAAAAACTGTTATGACAAAAAAAGAAAGGAATAATTTGATATTATCTCCTGATGTTACGCATTAATTAGATAATGCTTTAAGATTATTAAGTTCCTTGAAAGCTGCTTTGTTAGCAGCAAGGTAAATTTTATATTTCATTGCAAAATGATTTAATTGGTTCGTAAACTTGAGTTTTTCAAGTTTTACATAATCGGAAGGAATTGAGAAAGAATTTGCTTTTAGTTTGGGATAATGCTAGTTCTCATAAATCAAAAACGGTCAAGGAGTATTTGGATTCTCAAAACATAGATAATCCAGCGATATGGTTGGAAAACATACCTCCTTATAGTCCTGAATTAAATCCAATTGAACAACTTTGGGGATATTTAAAAAAGAAATTAAGTAATCATTTTTTTTACAACACTTCCGATTTGAAAAAAGCAGTTGTCCAAGAGCTAGAAATTATTAAAAAAAATAAGAAATTAATCATTTCTTTTTTCAAAAAAAAAGAACTTGAATGTTACCAGTTTTTTAACTGATAGTCTATTCTTCTATAAAGATTTGAAATGTAGCCAGTTGTGGTAGAGTTGTAATGAATTATCCGATACGGATGCGTATAATTCTAACTATGGAATAGTATTTTAACTATATACAAGGCATATATAATAGCCTCTCGCATTAATTAAGACTTTGTTATTGAGGAAAAGATTATATTCTAACCCTTAATATTGAAAACACCAATTAAATCATCAAGGTTGGGTACTTGAGCTCCTCCTTTAGCTTCAATAGTAATAGCATAAGCATTTGAATCGTCAATATGTTGAACTTCGAAAATAAGATTATCTGTTGAAGATTCAAAAACATCTAAAGGAATTGGGTCACTATTGCTTTTTAAGGACCAAAGTTGGAAACTTTGATTCTCAGTAATTTTAGGCAAATTTTTAATTTGAAGATAATTTTTCTTCGAAACATCATTATTATGTATATATAAATGAGTATTAGGATATTTGGGAGTAGCTTCAATAGATACAATTGAATTATTGGGTTCATTTATGGCTTCCAAATATGCTATTTGTACTGATTTATTTTGATTTTCTTCTTGGCAAGCTATCAAATTTCGTTGAATAGTAATGTTTTGATTGCTTAAATTATTAAAATAAAATATGCCTGTAATAAAACCAATGGCCATTATTAGTGGCATTGCAAGTTTCTTTATGCTAAAAGAAGAAGAGCTTGAAGCTTTAATAGAATCATCAGTCGAATTAGAAGGGGAGGATTGAATTTCATTTAGAATATTATTTAAGACTTGTGGTGGTGGATTAATTGAATGAATAGATGCATAGAATTCAAGACTATTACTGATACTCAATAAATCTTTTTTTAATTCAGGATAATCAGAAATGGCTTGTTCTACAATTTGGATTTCTTCTTTATCTAAAGTTCCAATTATATATAATTCTAATAATCCTGACTCTCTTATTTCTTTTAAATTCATAACACTTTAATTAAATACATTAAAATAGTGAAGAATAATATTGAACCAAGGAATAATCCTTTTTCACTATCTAATTCTTCTCTTAAAATTCTAAGAGCAATTCTTATTCGTGATTTAATAGTACCTAAAGGTAAATTTAATTCTTTTGCTAAATCACTTTGAGAATAGCCTTCTAAATATATTTTATTGAGTATTATTTTATATTTATCTTCTAATTTTAACATTAGAGCATCTACATCAATATTATTTTGATTGATATTTGTAGTTGCATAATTATGTACGGTGCTATCATAGGATTCGGATTTTTGGGTATTTTGAAATGATTTTAATCTTATTTTATCAATAGCTGTATTTCTAGCGATGGTACTCATCCAAGTGAATAGTGTTCCTTTCTTCTCTTCATATTGATTTATATTATTCCAAATTTTTACAAATGTCTTCTGTAAAACTTCTTCTGAAACATCATTGTCTTTTACAATTCTTAATATAATTCCAAATAGAGATGAACTATAATTTTTATATAAATAGTTTAAACCACTTTCATCCTTATTTTCTATTTTTTGGATAATATAATAGATAGTGGACATACATTGAGAGAGATACTAGATATCGTCGATGAACTTAATCCTTATTTTCTATTTTTTGGATAATCTTTTGTGTATTTTCTATCCCCATATTAAATATCTAAACATTAAAATTTAAAAATAGGAATTTTTTTGGAATTATATCATTAAATGAAAATATTAATGTTTTTCATCTAATCTTCAAGTTACTAGATACATTCTAAATGCCTTAATGATAAAGAATTTTCTTTATATTTTAATATTTTAAGTATCTAATGTTTAGAGTGCTTTTTAAATAATTTAAAATTAAAAAATCCAAAAATTATTTTCAACACGTATGTATCATTGTAAGCGACTTACATTTTTTTTAACTATTAAATTTTTAAATTATGAAAATCCCGGTACAACTTTTTATTATTTTATTACTATTAAATAATCCCTTAATGGCTTTTAATAACAACAATGACGAAGTAGAACATTATTTTGAAACAGAAGTAAATGATTTCCCTAGTTCAATAGGAACTCAAATGGTAATTGATGATTTAGCAATTTTAAATGGTGAAAGTAATCAAGATCAAGATGTGTGGTTATTAGATGATGCTGTATTTACTACAGAAATATATGTTAAAAAAATTAATGGAAATGCAGCGGTAAAAATTTATGAAAGCGATTCTTCTAATTATGCACAAGCAAATGTACATATGACTTTGTCTTCTTCATTTGCTGTTGTTCCTTTAGATGAAAATAAATTTTATTATATACAAATATCAGAAGGTAATGTTAATGGTCATCAAGTACAAATTGGGAATAGAGAATTTACACCTCTTCCTGTAGAATTGATAGATTTTTCTTCTTCGATTAATCATCAGAATAGTATACAACTCGAGTGGTCTACAGCATCAGAAGTAAATAATGATTTTTTCGAAGTTCAGTATTCAACAAATGGTTGGGAATTTCAAATAATCGGAATTGTCGAAGGAAATGGAAATTCAATAGAAATTAATAATTATAAATTTACACACCATAGGACTATTTCTAGTTTAAATTATTATAGGCTTAAACAAGTAGATTTTAACGGAGAATATGAATATTCACCTATTATTATTCAAAAACTAGAAAATATTCAAAATGATTTAGTAATTAGTCCAAACCCTAGTTTTGATAATACCGTTTTATTAAATTCTAAAAGTATTGGATTTGTTCAGGTTTATTCAATGAATGGCAAATTAATAAATTCATATCTAAAAAATGATATTGATTTTGAATTAGATATAAGTAATTTAGAAAAAGGAGTTTATACGGTTTTGATTTTAGAGGAAAACAATAATATAATTACTCAAAAATTAGTAAGACTTTAAACCATCTATTACTCCTTTAGTTTACCTTAGTATTAAAATATTTAGATATACTTCCATATTTTTCATTTTGTTTCTTTAAGGTTATTAATAAACGGTTAATGGCTTTATCTGTTAGAATACAAAATTATTCTCGTAGTTTTTTAGGATTAGTCGTTGGAAATTTATTTTCAACGACTTTTTTTATTAATATAATTAATAGTAAAATCAATATAATTCATATTAGCAATAATATCAGGCTGCACTACTTTGTCACTTCTTTCATTTCCATCAGCTCCAATATCATAGGCAATGGTATAATTGTAAGGGAGTTGAGAGTGGGGGAGAAGAGCTGTTTTTTGTTCTCCAAAATCATTGGTTTTTTCTCCTGTAGCTGCTCCAATTAAAGTAGCTAAATCATACGTTGAAACAGCATCCGCTAACATATTAGCACTAGAATAAGTCTTGTGTCCAATTAAGACATAGGTGTTCCCATTAAAAAAATATTGGGGCTTTTCATGAGTATAATCATCTTCTTCATCAAAATCTAATATGTTGCTATCACCGACTCTAAATTGTTCAATATAATTATCGCCATATTTTTCTTTGAACCCTCTATTGTTGAGCTCTTCAATAGAAATATCACTTATTTTCCATAATCGTTTAGAAGATTGCCTATATTTTTTATTAGTAAAATAAGGAATAAGCAAGTCATTTAAAGAAGAATCTCCTCCTGAATTATGACTGATATCAATGATTAAATCTTTGATATTTTCCTCTTTAATCGTTTTAAAAGAACCTTCTAAAAAGAGTTTGAAAGCTTCATAATCTGTACAACTATTATAATGAATAATTGCTATTTCATTATCTAAAATCTTTAATTCATAATGCTTTTTTTGGGGTTGGAGTCTCATATATAATTGAATAAAATCAATACCTTTTAAATCTTCAATATATTGACCATCATTTAATTCAATGGAGAAAGGAGCTTCAATATTATTTAAATATAAAAAAACAGGAAAAAATAAACTTTGATTAATTTCTTGTTTATATATGGGATTCCCAGCCAAACATCTTAGAGCATCATTATACAATTTCAGGGCATCTTTTCCATTGATTGTATTAATGATTTGTCCTTTATATTGATCATGTTCTGAGAGATATAATTGACCAGAAGGATTAACGCTTACCGAAAGGGGCATATATCCAATAGAATCTCTATTTGGAAGGATGGCAGTATCGTACCATACCATATTACTATGTCCGTCATCCATTAATGACATAATTTGCATCATATTTATAATGAATTGAGCTTTAGGAATAGAGTCGGATGCTCCCCAATTATTTTTTTGATTATTAATATGATTAATAAATCTCTTTTTAGCAATATTTAAATAGGGATTGTAATGAACTTTTTCTAAATGAATGATTAAACTATCTAAATCAGCTTGAGCATTTGTACTATTTATCCAACCTAAATTCATTTGATATGGATTATTCTCCACTACATTTTGAGTACATTGTAATTGAAAGCCAACTATTAATAATAAAAAAATCTTTTTCAAAACACTAAAATTTTAGAAATGGTATAAAACGAGGTGTTTTTTTGATATAATCTTTATACTCGGGATATTTGCTTGCTGATATTTCTTCACTAAAATCAGAACTGCTTTTAAAAAGGATAAATAATAACAAACACCCCATAATAGACCAATTTAGAATATGCCCCGTTGCATAGGCACTCATTAAATAAAAAATCAACCATACGCCTTGTTCTCCTGCATAGTTAGGATGCCTCACCCATTTCCATAATCCAGTGTCTATAAATCCTTTTTTATAATTACCTTCTAAAGCTTCATTATTATTAATTCTTCTATATTTTTCTGTTTGAAAATCCCATTGCTGTTGATCTGCTATATATTCTATAATTACAAATCCAATGAATAAAGCGGCCAAGACATAATCTACCCAGCTGAGTGGTCCTGCTTCCATACTCCTTACTATGGGTAAGGTAAATAATAATATCAATCCCATTTGATAATAAGAAATGAAAAATAAATTGAATAAAGTCCATTTGATTGGAGATTGGAATTCAGGTTTTTCTCTTAGAATTGCCCAACGATAATCCTCTTCTCCTTCCCAAAATCTCCATTGATATCCGCCTCTTCTACCAAAATTATAAGTCAATCTTATTCCCCATATACTCACTAAAACTGCCATTAATACAATTCTGTCCTCAAAACCGCTCTGATAACAAGCTACCCAAGCATATACAATGGGTATGATAGACCATAGTTTATCGACTTGACTATAATTTTTTGCTAGAGTACTAACGATAAAACATAATCCCGCCGCCGCAATATATATCCATGTCAATTGTTTTAATGTTTTTCTTTGCAATTCGCTCAATGCTTCACTATCTAAATAAAAAGCAGCTATAGGAATTAAGATTAAGGTGATGATTAAGAATATGACTGTTTTCCACATATTTGTAATTTTTTATTAAAACAAATATATAAAGTCTATTATAAATATTTAGTAAGAAAGGCAATATATTATTTAAACATACATTTAAATTAATAATTAAAAATTAATTCTAAAAATAAAGAGTTT